>JAOZHK010000270.1 GCA_026014905.1 Candidatus Bathyarchaeota archaeon | reverse complement strand
GGTTATTGTAGGTAATGGTATCTCAGGCCTCACTGCAGCACGGACTCTGCGGCATCATCGATCTGATATCAAGATCACAATGTATACCGATGAACCTTATCTCTACTATCCAAGACCACGTCTTTATACTGTCTTATCGGCGCGCGCCTCTCCAGAATCTGTGCTTTCCTTCACCACTGACTGGTATCATCAACATGGCATCGATATTCAGCTGAGCACAAAGGTGGTCGCGATTGAACCGAGTCAGCAACTCATTCACCTTGATAACGGAACTCCTGTTTCATATGATCGTCTGGTCCTCGCGATGGGGGCCCATCCCTTTGTACCGCCAATTTCAGGCGTGAATAAACCAGGAGTTTTCACTCTGCGTACGCTGCATGATGCCTTACAGATCAAGAGGTATATACAAACCGGAGGTCATGTAACGGTCATTGGTGGCGGCCTTTTAGGCCTTGAGGTAGCAGTGGCACTCGCCAAACTCAGACTACAGGTTCATGTTATCGAATTGTTACCTCGACTACTCCCACGACAATTAGATACAACTGCCGCGATGATTCTTAAGCAGTACATTGAATCCTTCGGCATTCATGTCACTCTTGGAACACAGGTTCATCACATCCAAGGTCAAACCGCGGTGTCGGGACTCCTACTTGATACTGGACATTACCTGCCCAGCTCGCTGGCAATAATTTCAGCTGGAATACGACCTAATCTCACCATAACTCAGAACGCAGGTATCAAGACTCGCAAAGGCATAATCGTGAATTCACTGCTTCAGACCTCTAACGACCACATCTATGCCTGTGGAAATGTAGCTGAGTTCCAAGGTCAGGTATATGAAACCATTCCAGCTGCCATTGAACAAGCAACTCATACCGCACACAGTCTGATCAAGACTGAACGCAACAGATATAATGGGACTACATTAACCCACACGCTACAAATCGCAGGGCTTTCCTTAACATCTCTTGGAGTAGTCAACCCGGAAGACTCGACTTACGATGTATTTACAAAAACCGATAGTAAACATGGTATCTACAAGAAACTGGTACTCAAACAGGGAATTCTCATCGGAGCAATTATTTTGGGAGAGAACAAGAAAATAACGCCAATTCGAACTTCAATGAATAAAACCGTGACATCTACAACGATCCACAATCTCCTGAACTGAATTTATTACACCCGTGTAACCCATCCGCCTCCTTCGTATTAATCAAATGAGGAGTTAACGTAAGATTTTTAACAAGACATCTTCATCGTTCTACCATTGCGTAAGGAGGATTATTTGTGATATTATACCTAATCGCTGGAGCTATCGTTCTTGGTCTCATAATAGTAATTCTCAAAAGTCGTGTTTTCCACTTCTTGAAGACCGAACGATGCCCGCGCTGTGGATACATTTGGAATCCCTCTTCTTCCCCAAATAATTCATCACCCAGCACACAGTGTCCTTGGTGTGAAAACGAATCATAGGACCTTCTGCCGTGCGTGTATGATTGAATTTCAAATCTATACAGCGTGTTCATAACAACTATATTGACTGTTATTCGATAGTTGATTCATTCATTAGCGTAGCAGTGAGTAATATGATGTCATCTCGAAGACCCCTCTACGTTTTATGTCTATTAGGCTCCCTAACTTTTATGGCTGTAGCCAATGTTTTCTATGTACTATCTCGCTACTCGAATCCCTTTTCTCCATATCTACTAAGTGCGCTAATTGGTAGTGTTGCCTATGAACTCTATCTTGGGGTTTCGATTGCAGTTACCATGATTTTTCTTTCAGCCACGCTTATGTCATTTGCATCAATATCGATGAGTGGCAAGATTTTACCGGTAATGGAAAATCTGATTGCTGTCAACAAAGAGGTTCTTCACGTGAACAATGTAAATGCTGGGGCTACTACCAAAGCCTTACAGGAAAGTATGGTCGGACAGCAACAGGTAATTACATCCTTCCAAGATATGCAAATTGAGTTAGCTAATACTTTAGATCGTCAGCAACAAATTGAGAAGCGAATCGGTCAATTGAGTCGGAACGTCGAACAAGCGATCCTCGAACTTCAAACCTCGTTGCAGTTACCGGAACCAGTATTAACTGGTCAAAGCAGTCCTAAAGAGCTGAAGGGAATTGGACCGAAGACAGCTGCTGCACTGGAGGACTTGAATATCATGACTGTTACTGATCTTCTCGTCGCAAATCCCTTGGATGTCAGCAAGCATACCCGGTTGACCCATGAACAGATTGAGCAACTCAGGAATTCAATTCAATTACTTATGATTCCAAACCTCAGTTACGCTGACCTGGCACTTCTTGAAGAAGTTGGCGTTTCAACCCGTCGTGACCTCGCAACCCAAGATCCCCTTGAGTTAAATCTGATGTTATCAAATGTGGCGCAAAATTATCTTGAAGCGGAACAACTGTCGAAAGAAGAGATACCCACGTTAGAGGAAATCTTACTATGGGTTCGCGTTGCAAAAAGATAAGAGGATTTCGATTAATCCAGGAGAACTCAATGAAAGAGAAACAAGTTTGCAGCGGTCAGGAATGGACAGATGCAGAGTTAACGAGCTTCCGCGCGCGCTCATCATCTATTACAGAAATGTGAAAACATAGCATATCTCAAAAGGTGTATCTTGTGAATAAATGGCGTCTCCTAATGGGTTGGGGACTCGGAAGCCTCACATTTCTAAGTGCACTAAATGTAATGTATGCTCTTATTCACGCAACTCGTGGTACTGGAATCTACCAGCCATTCCTATTTGGACAAATCATTGGAAGTGTAAATGCATCTGAATATTTTTTTGGAACAGCAATAATGACCGTAGGTCTACTTGGACTCACCGCTTTTTTCGCCTTTCCTCCAACGATGATGGTTGAACGTATATCAAATTCCACATCTAAGCTTAACAATATTCTTCCTGATTATCCTGAAATCGAAGCTCTCCAAACCGTCCAGATGAACGTGCTTGACCAGATCCAATCGAGTGAAGAAACGAATGCGGACCGTCTTGACAATCTAACAATGCAATTCCAAATGTATCATAAAGAAGTGACAGCCTTTATGGAACGCCAAGAAGACAATGCTCGTGTACTTCTGGCAAAAATTCCACAAAAGAATGATGCGCGTTTCAATGAGCTAGAACAACTAATTACCGAACGACGAGAGAACATTGTAGTAAAGAAAGAACCACCTGTCATCCGGAGAAAGGTGCTCAAGCGATCTGAATCCCGTAAGCGTGTACGTGCCAAAAAAAGTAGTGGCTTTAAAGTGACCTGGCGAAGAGGTCTCTAAACCCCCGAATACACTAGCTAGCGCGCGCGTATACAACACTGCCTTACTTTCCAGTTTTACTCCAGTACATCGCCTTTTTTGGATACGATTTGCACAAGCAGACAAGAATTCGTGAAATTCAAAGCTTAAATACACTATGCCACCACCAAATAGTTGATTAATCATGAATGTAAAAGCAGAAATTTTACGAGCATTTTGTATCGACATTTTTATGGCTGCGGGGGCACCCCGTGAAGAAGCAGAAATTGTCGTCGAGAACCTCGTCCGCACCAGTCTTCGCGGCGTTGACTCCCATGGTGTACGTGCGATACCGCGATACGTCAAGGCAATACAGGAAGGTCGTATTATCCCGACTGCTCCAATTAAAGTGCTAAAAGATACGCCTACCACCGCAATGTGGGATGTAAATCGTGGCTTTGGTTTCGTCGCGGGACGAAAAGCCATGGAGACCGCGATGCAGAAAGCTGACGGATACCGTATAGGTGCTGTGGGAACCTGTAACCCCAGCCTTGGTGACGATCACATTGGCGCACTCTACTACTACGCGGAGCTCGCTGCACTCCATGACAAGATTGGCCTAGTAACTTGCACCTGTGCGCCTGGAATGGCAGCTTGGGGCGGTAAATCGAAGGTGATTGGCGTCAACCCTATCGCAATGGCCATTCCTGCGGCGACTCATCCCCCTATTGTATGGGACATTGCGACCAGCCAAGTAGCCGTAGGGCATCTCAGTGTCATGGCGATGCGTGGCGAACCCATTCCAGAAGGCTGGATCCTCGACAAAGATGGACAACCAACCACCAACCCTCGCGACTTCTTTAACAACGGAATGCTGCTGCCCTTTGGAACCTATAAAGGCTATGGACTAGCTGTGATGATTGATGCCCTTACAGGTGCACTCGGATCGGGCTGCGGCTTTGATAACCCACGATATGGTCACCTATTTCTCGCGATAGATCCCACAGGCTTCACGCCACTCCAGAAATACAAAGAACGGGTTGATCGACTCATCGAATATCTTAAAGCGTCACCAACCCAGCCGGGCGTCCAAGAAGTCTTTGTTCCTGGCGAAATCGAGTATCGAACGATGCAACAGCGATTGAAAGAGGGGATTCCTATAGATACGCCCGACTGGACTGCGCTAACTCAGACCGCGCAAGCTCTGAGTATCGATATTCCCGTCGAATGACAACAATGAGCTACTTTTTCCCCTTTATTTTCTTATACGCTACCTAATGATGCAGGGCATGTTTAGTGGTGCTGGCTAGCGGAATGCGCCATAGCCATTATAAGTGTTAATCTTCATTCAGTGCGAGGATGTTAGTATCGGTCAACCGGCGATGAGCGGTTTCTTCCAGCTGCTTAACAAGGTTCGTGGGCAGATGGTCTCGGACAAAAGCAAGGAAGACTTCTCCAAATGACCGACCCATCAAAGTCATCTCGAGTTGCGACTTGAGATACCAGTATAAAACGCGCCCACTTTGATCCCAGTTAATGATTTCCGAACCATCAGTGGTCTTTTTCCAAATAAGTGGCATGGATATCCAAACGGGTGGTTGATAGCTTTTACCTCCTGCTTCACGCACCCTCACGCGAAAACCGACTTCAACAATACCACGATCTCGCTGATCATTCCAGCGAATATCTGCAGCACCATATCGATGTAAGAGATCAGTTATATCTTTAAGCGTCTTATCGAATCGAACGGTCGTTCGTTGATAAGGAGCATCTTTTGAGAAAATACGTTTCATTCAATCACTTTCCATTCCCCTTCAAGATAAGGGCTTTCCTCGTCACGTTTCTCATTCTGAGGTAGATTATATTGAGGAGATAAAATATCCACGTCTTTCTGGGGGGTGATAGGCTTCACGTATTTCCGCTTCCGATTTTGATTCGCATGAACACGGGAGCGTGCACGCTTCGGGCTTTTTACTCGTTTCCGTTGCTTTCGAAAGGATAGATTCCACGCAAGTTTTCTTCCTTTTTTCGTTTCCTCATGCGAGATTTTCCAGATCGTTAAACATGTAAGAGCACCAGTTAACCCTGAAAATGTTAGCAACAGATTAGTTGTATCCAATATCACACCCAATCCACCTGACACACAGGTATAATGAGGAGGTGAAGTGAGTAACCCCAAGAGTAATGATAACGTTTACAAATATTCTTCACGCTGTACTCCTCCCGCGCTCAAAGTACATAATCCTTATCCAAAAATAGTAGGAAATAATCTTGAGATTACGATTTTATTTGACTGTTTTCTTCAAATTTTAATCGAAAGTTAGCTAAAAACTCAATAGATATCCCAAATGAATTGAGTCTCTCTTTACTATGAGGAGATGCATCTATCCCATGTGTGTATATCATCATACGCTCGCTAGCTGCAGGACATTTGATAGATTCACGCGCACTCGACAACTAGTGTGAAAGAATTAACTTAACGGTTTTTCCGCCGTAATAGTCCACATCTTTGGCATCGTTCATATTGAACTAAATGACCTTGAACGATGTGGATACCCACGTCCGTGAAGGTATGTTTCACCGAGGAACCGTTACAAGGAATCTTCATGGATTGAGGCTGTAACTTTAAAATTTTATTAGACAAAGAGATTCGGATGCAGTATATCTTGTCGGAGTATAATGTGTTATGATAATTCTTTCTAGAAACTCATGTGAGAATCTCTATCCTTTATTCAGACATTACACAATTCCGCTGGAACTCATGAAGCGGATAATATAGACGAAGTGACTTTTCAAATAACGGTGACTACCGCATCTGCTAATATTTTGGGTCTAGAGATATGGTTGGAAGGATTGGGAGTTCTTCAACTTTGACAATAGGTAATTGTTTTAAGCTATCAATAAGGAGTAAAACGGTTTCACGTTTGATTGCATCGAAGGATTGTTGGAGTTCAGTTATGGTATTGGCTTGAGATGAAATCTGTATATTCATCGCATCTAAGCGCTCATAAATAGTATTGATATGTTTTCCAAGGCGCGTGAGATATTCAATTAGCTCCTTGCTGGTAAAATTGCTTGCTTGCGTCATTGGTCTTCATTGTTAATGAATGACATTGCGGATTATAAATGGTGTGGGTGCTAGCCACCGTGGTCTACCACATAATCGCTCCACCGGTCACGTTAATGTCTTGACCAGTGATCATGGCTGCGTCATCAGAGGCAAGAAATAATGCAAGTCGTGCAACATCCGAAGGGACGCTACCCTTATGTCTATATCCTTCCCGGGATAACCAGCGTCCAGCAAGAACGCTTTCCGATCGCTGTTCAATGTAGCGTTGACGGTACTCATCGGGATCAAAGGGTATGCCTCGATAGCGAGCATGGTCTCGTGCTAATTCTACGTTTCGCTCGCCGCTATAGCCAGGGCAGATTGCGTTAGCTGTGATATTGAATCGGCCCACGTCAACGGCTAGGGTGCGGGTGAAACCGATAACACCCATTTTTGTAGTTGCGTACGGTGTGCGATGAGCTAAAGGGGTTTTTCCAGTGCTGGAACTGAAATTGATGATGCGTCCCCACTGTTTTCTTATCATTTCAGGTAGCACGGCTTTGGTGCAAAGAAACATCGAGTCAAGATTCACGGCAAGTGTATTTCGCCACTCATCAAGCGTAACATCCCAGACATCCTTGGTAGGACCAGCGATGCCAACTGAATTAACGAGAATATCAATTGTCCCAAATTCCGCGATAGTTTTATCAAACCAAAGTTTTACCTGAGACTCGTTCGCTACATCGGTCTGAGAGCACAGCACATGACTCTCCTTACCAATTCTCGCGCCAATGCCGTACTCCAGAGCGTCTAAAGATATGATATCACATATGGACACAGCGGCACCTTCCTGAGCAAACACTTCAGCGACGGCTTCCGCATGCCCCCGCCCAGCTCCCGTAATCATCGCAACTTTCCCCTCAAGTGTCCCCATTATGATCCCCTATTTCTGATGCTAACACGCTTGAATATATAAATTCATAGTGCCCAGCAATCATCCAATTGGCGCGAATCAATGCACGAGTTTTCGCTTATCCCACGTGGCGGAGGCCATGATAAATGACAAATGCCAGCGATAACGCAAAGAGGATAGCGAGGAGGAGGAAATGCCAGGGGATCGCGGGAGTGATATTGAAGCGTTGATAGTCCCGTGGGGGATTCCGTCCTAGGTTTCCCGCATAATCCAAAGCTTCCACATAAAATGTATGCGTGCCCGCGTCGAGGGGGCCAGCTGTATACGTGTAATTACCGGCATGCGTCCAAGTCATCATTAGTACATTATCACAGTAAAGTCGTAGTTCATAGATTCCACTGCCATTCATATTATCCATACTTGTGACGTTAAATGTGGCGTAATCGGGTGTTGGAGTACCTGGCGTGACAGTGACATCGATGGTTGGTGGCGTGAAATCCACATCCTCCCATTGTAGGACGGTGTAGAAACCGGTACTGGTCCCGATATAGCGAGGATCTATAGTATTCGTCGCGGATACAGTGAAGGAATATTCGCCTGGGAGAGCACGACCTGGAGAAGTTATTGTGAGTGTGACTGTGGTATTGGTATTAGCCGTTAGAGTCACCGCAGATTGGCTGATCATACCTGTCCACCCTTCCGGTAGTGTATAGTCGAGGCGATATGTAGTGGATGGAAAGGTTGGAGAATCGATGTTGTGAATCGTTATGGTATACTCCACAGTTGAGCCGTTCAACTCTTCCTGTAACAGAGGATCAACCTCGATAAGCGGAGTCTGTCGACCTTCAAGCACGCTGAGTGTCACCGTGACTTTATTCCGATAAGCAGGGGCGTCTTTATTGATGACAGTTACTTCAAACGTATAGTTCTGGGCAAGCGCTGTTTCGGAGACGCCCAAGGTCAGCGTTACAGATGCGTCATGGGTGCCTGGAGCTAAACGAACCTCGTTTTTCGAGAACTGTGCTGTCCAGTCAGATGGGGCGTCCACTGAGAACACGAAGAGTGAGGGCTCGTAAGCGGGGGCATCCGTATTTTCGATATCGATGTGAAATGTTTTCGCCGTGTTCTGGTAGCCTATAGCGGGATTCGGTGTCACCGCAATGAGGGGTTGACCACGATCACCAAAAGTCACCCTAATGAAATCACTATACGTCACGCTGTCTTTATCACCATCTGCTTCTTCCACGGTCAACGTGACCGAGTAGGTGCCAGGGACCGAATATGTATAGGTCACATCCGCTTCCGTACTCTGTTTTCCATCCCCAAAGTCCCAACGCCACTGCGTGATCCCATCATAGGTTAACGAAGTATCCGTGAATTGAACCTTGAGCGGAGCTTCCCCCCAACCCGGATCTGCTGAAAACCCGGCAGTGGGCTCGCTATCCTCCACGTTGATCTGTGTGGTGTCGGTGTCGGTTAATCCGTCGTTGTCCGTCACGGTCAATGTGATGGTGTAGGTGCCTTCTTGGGTATAGGTGTGTTCGGGGCGAACTCCAGTCCCGGATGCGCCGTCTCCAAAGTCCCAGAGGTAGCTCTCGATCCAGCCA
>JAOZHK010000229.1 GCA_026014905.1 Candidatus Bathyarchaeota archaeon | reverse complement strand
GCAAATACATTCGACAAGGCGAAGGTTACATCATCGAAGGGAATACGCGCACAGATTACGCTGTTACTGAAATGAAAGAACGAATGCTTCACATCTTAGATTTCAAAGAACGACCCCGTCCAAAAACCAGCTCCCTCATTTTTCGTTACGCTGTCTTCACACCCCAAGAAATGATGAAAGAAGTGCTGTTTCAACGTGTAGATCGACGATTAGATACCTTGAGGCGGGCTTTTGGGATTGAGGATTATAGTATTGCACGGACAAATGTCGAAGTCTTGCGAGGACGCCTGAGAGACAATATCAACTATATACGAGGGCAGACCCAGGACCTTGAGGAAAAGACAGCTAGTTTACACACTGAAGAAGGCAGTCTGACGACCCTTAACACAGACTTGGACAGACTCACGAAACAATTCACCGCGATTGATAAAGACCTCACAACCGTGAAAACCAGAATCACAACGTTAACTCAGAAAAAAGAATATGTCTTGAAACTCGAAACAAACATTACTCATTTACAACAGAACATCCAAACAGAATCCCGCAATCTCAAACTGCTCGCAGAAGATTTAGCAGGACTAGGTACGGAAAAACAGAACGCAGAAACAGCTAAAGTAACATTGGAAAAACTGAATCCTCAATATAACGAGTTTCAATCAATATCCAAGCACGTGCAACAGCTCGACGCAGTTGAGCAACAGTATCAACAGGTGAAAGCACGCATCCACATATTAATAAACTCAATTAGTAAAGCCAAAGAGCAGCTGCAATCAACTATCGATACCGCGGTAAATGAAATTCAACGACGACAAGCAGAAATTGACAAAACAAAACCGGAATTACAGAAGATATCAACCCTCAAGAAAGAAGCACGAGAAATACAAGCAAGAATAGACACATTGCCGTCACTGTCAACGAAACTTACAACTTTAAAACATCAACGATCACGGTTTGAAACACAAATCGAAGGGTTCCAGACGGAGTTAGATAATAAACAAGATGAATGGGACAATATTGAGACCATTGGTGTCGGCGCGCATTGTCCACGATGCCGGCAAACACTCACGACAGAGCATTTCAAACAAGTGGAAGGTGCATATACAGGAGAACTGACCCAACTAAGAAATGAGATCAAAGCAATTGAACAAGATATTCCAGAATTACATAAAAAAATAACGTCTCTTGAAAACACAGTCACTACCTTGGAAAAAGAACGAACGTATCTAGACGAGCTGAGACCGACGATCGCCACATTGGAACAACAGAAACGTAGCAATCAACAACAGGAAAATGAAATCGCACAAACAACCAAACTGCTGGAACTTAATCGAGTGAAGCTAGCCAATGAAAACTACGCACTCCACGAGAGAACAAGTCTCACCCAAGCCCAGACACAGTTACAGACTCTAGAACCCCAGAAAAATCAGCTGGACTCATTGAAACAGCAACTGCGAGCCTATCAGGAAGCAGGCGTTGAACGACAGTATATCGAAAACACGCAGATCGCTGGACTCTACCCAACGATAATGGAAAAGATAGACATCATTACGAATCGACATCAAACACTAGATCGAAACATACGAGAAAGCAACGAACAACTTGTTGCGATGAAACAACAGTTTAATGACGAGAAAGGCGTCCTTGAACAACTGAGACAATTGGAGATCCAAAAAGAAAACCTTGAAAACAAATGGCAAGCATCAAGTAACAGCATATCAGGTAAAAACGTGGCAATACAAGCCCAGAAGAAAACGATACACGACCTCAAAGAAGCAATTGCGAAGAAAAAAGAGCTCCTGAGTCAACACGATGTATATCAACACTATTTACGGTGGATAGACGAAAAATTTAACCCCGCGACGGAAGATATTGAACGCCACGTGATGGCTAGCATACGAGACGATTTCGATGAATTATTTCAACGCTGGTTTAGTCAACTCATGGAAATGGGAGACATCACCGTTCGGATTGATGACCATTTCACACCATTAATTGAACAAAACGGCTACGAGTTAGCTGTAAATAGCCTCAGTGGAGGCGAGAAGACCTCCGTCGCGTTAGCCTATCGACTGGCACTCAACATCATGGTCAAACGCGTATGTGAAGCTATGCATAGTAATCTCCTTATGCTGGATGAACCGACCGATGGATTCAGCACCGAACAACTCGTGCGAGTTCGGGATATTCTCGATGACCTGCAGTGTGAACAAGTCATTATGGTCTCACATGAGCGAGAATTAGAAGGCTTCGTCGATAAAATCTTTAAGGTCCGGAAAGAGACAGGTATATCCCAAGTCATAGAGGTGTGATCTACGCGCGCGCGAGCGAATAATGGCATCTCAGAGATCCATTATTTTACTCCCTCTCTTCACCAAAGTTAGCTGATTCCACGTTGATTAATAACCTGCTCTGGAATCATCTCCGTAACTTGATCTGGATCTAAATGATTCATTTCCAAACGAATTGGTAATATATTAGATTTGGATGAAACGATTATCATGTCCAATAATGAGTTACCAGAGAAAGTGGCAGCAGATCTGGTTTTATTAAATGGTCAAGTACTTACGATGGATGCTGAAGCCACAATAGCCGAAGCTGTTGTGATAAAAGATAACCTACTCAGCTATGTTGGAACGAATCATGGTGCGAAACAGACAATAGGTCTTAAAACTCATATTATAGATCTGCACGGTCAAGTTGTCCTCCCGGGATTCATTGATACTCATAATCACCTTGCTATTTCAGCAGTTGATAGTGTTGCAGTTGATTGTTCTCCAGAAAAAGTACAGTCTATAAACGCAATACTCCAGGAGATTGCAGTAATCGCTCACGGAAAACCTGAGACAGCCTGGCTTCGCGGTGTTAACTATGATGATGCAAGGTTAATAGAAAAACGGCATCCAACACGAGAGGATATCGATCACGTTGTCCCTGATCACCCCGTACTCCTTGTACATCGTGGTTACCATATTGCTGTAATAAATAGTGCTGGAATGCAGATACTTGGAATAACAGAGGAAACACCACCTCCTACCGGAGGAGCCTATGGGCGTGACAGTCAAACAGGAAAATTAAATGGTATTCTTTATGAAAATGCCTGGTTTGATTTGTGGGAAAAATCAAATTCTCCCTTAAACATTGATAATGAAGCGTTTATTAAAGGTGTGCAAAAAGTCTGTACCCAATATGTCCAAACGGGCATTACCAGCATCAACGATGCCTGGGTAGGTTCGTCGAGTTTTAGAGGATTTCAAGAAGCTTTGAATCGTGGACTTCTACCCATTCGAGTCAATCTACATATTATCAATACACATCTTGATCAACTCGAAGAAGTGGGTCTATTGCGCGGATTCGGCAATTCCCAATTAAAAATTATGGCAGTGAAAATCCTTTTGGACGGATCTGTATCAGGGTTAACAGCCGCACTTTATAAACCCTATATCGGAACCAATGATACAGGAATTCTTCTAATGGAAAAAAAGAAATTAACAAAATTGATCGAAAGAATTCATCGGTTGGGTTTTCAAGTTTCAGTTCATGCGAATGGCGATAAAGCCATTGACATGGTCCTCGACATCTTCGAACGTGTTTTGCAAACGTTTCCACGTCTTGACCATCGGCACCGGATTGAACATTGTTCATTGCTTAGCCCAGAACGCATTCAGCGTATTAAAGCATTAAACCTGATTCCCATTATTTTCGCTGCTTACCCATATTATCATGGGGACAAGATCTACCCTGCTTTTGGACTTGAGCGTGTGAAGTGGATGATGGCTTGTCGTTCTCTTATTGACGCAGGAGTTACAATTGCAGGTCATTCTGATTATCCTGCCTCACCATACAACCCGCTTATCGCAATTCATAGTCTAGTCAATCGAAGAACTGAGCGAGGCACCTCCTTCTCACCTAATCAAGCAATCACAGTCTATGAAGCACTTCGCATGTACACGATCGACGCAGCTTATGCCTCCTTTGATGAAGAAATCAAGGGATCAATAGAACCTGGCAAATTCGCTGATCTGACGATATTACAGGAGAATCCGTTAACCGTTGCTAAGGACAAAATTAAAAATATTCAGGTATTGATGACTATCGGTAATGGCAAAATTATTTATCAAAAAGATAAGAAAAAGTAAAGTCATAGCATAATGAGACTACATTAACGGACAGGGATTCCAAGGTTTTGTAGATATTTTGCTACAGTATTTCGATTTTTTAGAAACTCTGGGCGTGGTCGCTGGTTCATGAAATCATAGCATTTCTGTTCAGATGCAAAGAAGGCACGAGGATCTTGATAAAGAAGCTGTCGTCGATCGCGTTGAATGACGCGCATTTTCCCAACAAGTTTCTCTTTTTTAATCAATCGTGAGAGAGCATACAGATCAGGGAAGGTCAATCCCGCTTTCAATGTAGCGTCAGAGACGTCAGCTGCCCACGCAACTGTAGTGGGTGGCGGCGTTTCACCTAGATGAATATTATGTCCAAGAACAGTACTTCGCATACAGGAGAGTGCGGTTTCAATAAGATGTTCTTCTGAACAGAGATCTTCACCTCCATTTTGAGGCCACCCGCCACCATAAGTGATTATAGAAGTATTGCGTCGAATTGCAAGCTGTACAGCTAAACTCATTTTTAAGGAAGCATCATCATCAGGTGTTATCTTTGCGGTTTTTCCGTTAATAGAACGCGAAAAGATGAAACTACGTACACCTCCACTGTACTGAATTTGGTCGCGATAGACAAGCCATGCCACAAGATTACGTGTAATGGATTCGATCATCGCCCCATAAATATCACCACAAAATCCACCGATGACTCCCCCAGCGCCCCCATTGACACGATAGCTGCCATAGTGTTCATGGACAACGGCGGCGCTAATTAGATCCGTTTCAACTTTAATATCTGGAAGAACTGAAAGTAATACTCCATCACTTTTTCGTAACCCCTGCTCGGGATTAATAGGTGCAATCAGAGCGGCAGCGGACGTTAAGATAGGGTAATAACAGAAAGCTAATCCGGGTTTTCCAGCCAATCGTAAACCTTCCCTCACCCACTCGACAGCGCGCCGCGCAGCATACACAACTTGGGGAGTTCCATGAACTTCACGGCCATCAATCTTAATAAAATTGAAGCCCTCAATACTTCCCACTCGTGGAATGCGAGTGAGTTCACGAACTATGAGAGGAAGGGGCGGGAGTTGTTCTGACCAAGCACTATGCCCCCCAGTATTTATATGGGTAGGTTGTGTTCCCCCGATTTCGCGCTTTTGAATTACACGCGTATCTCGACCCTCACCAAGTAATAATCGACTTGGCGCTTGAACCGCGGCTTCTCTGACCTCGTCTTCTGTGAAGTTTATTGCTCGATTCGTTGACGTGCAGTATACGCCTTTTTCTGTCAGGAAAGCAACAGCGGCATCAAACAGAGCATCTAAATAGTCATCGTCAATCTCAAAAAATTTGTCGGGGAGAGTGCGATCAAGGCTAAATCGTTGTGTGAGCTCACGCATTGTCTTGAAAAGTCCCATATTCCATTCCATTTCACTCGATTTTGGACCGTGATATGCACGTTCAGCAATATCTAACAGACTGATCATTTCTTTAACCTCTCGTTATTAGGATCCAATTACTAATTAGAGTGAAGCTATAGGCGTTCAGCAGTGACAGGATTTGATAAAACACCGATTTTATCAACTTCGATTTCGACTATATCCCCATCTTGGATTTCGACAGGTGCTCCCGAAGTCCCGGTAAAGATGAGGTCTCCTGCATCAAGAGTTATCACTTGACTGATGAAACTGACTAAAGTGGGAATATCAAATAAGAGCTCTGAAGTGTTACAGTGTTGAACTTGCTTGTCATTAACCCGAGCCCAAATATCCAAGGATGACCCGTCGATATCCGTCACAATACAGGGACCTACTGGGCCAAAGGTGTCTGAAGATTTTGCTCGCCACCATTGAACATCCCCCCGTTGCCAGACACGGGCACTCACATCGTTTCCACAAGTATATCCAAATATATGATTCAGGGCGTTTTGTTGAGATACATGCTTACATTTCTTGCCTATGACAACCACCAATTCAGCTTCTTCATGAACTGTTCCAGCATCATGAGGAAGAATAATCGGATCATTAGGACCGATAATGCAGGAAGGTGTTTTCAAGAAGGGTTCAGGCTTCGTAGGTTTACGGGCATCCCGTATATGGCTCTCATAATTTAGCGCCATTGCTAGGACTTTGGAAGGCGTCGTTGGAGCGAGAAGCTGGACTTCGGATAAGGAGTACGTTGTATCAGTAACTTGGACTGACTCATAAGGAGCACTCACAAGTTGGGTAATCAAGTCATTCTCTAGTATTCCGTATGATACTCGTTTTTCTTTGAGAAACCGTACAAACTTCATGTCAGATATCAACCTTACCAAAACAGATCTATTGCGAGATAAAGAAATGATGTATGATCCATTAAAACTTAATTATTTAAAAATAACAGTATGATATCAAGAAGACATTGGAATACTAATCAATTCTTTGCTTCAAAAAATATGTAAGTGATGCCTTTTGAGTTCTTACAAGTCAATCGTTGACGGTATCCAAGATATTAAAGAGTCGCTTCTCTTTACTAATCTATATCCTGAATATCCTCATGGCGTGACAACACAAATTGAGGAAATGCTTCAGACCCATCGGAATGAAATCGTTGTTTTTTTGGAAGATGATTCAACAGGAGTGCAGAAATCGCATGATGTTTATTTACTCACGGATTATTCTGATAAGGGAATACACTCAGGATTGGCAGCAGCTCGTGAAGCTGGGCATCGATTAGTCTTCATTCTCACGAATTCACGTGCCCTTACGGGTGCCCAAGCTGAAGAATTGAATCGAAATATCGCGAAAACACTGATGGATATAGCACACACAGAGAAGATGCGAATCCGCCTTGGGAGTCGTAGTGATTCAACATTACGAGGACATTTTCCCTTAGAACCTTTCGTATTACTCCAGACATTGCAGGATCATGGAGAAAACTGTGATGGAATTATAGTTTCTCATGTATTTCTTACGGAAATGAGTCGAATAACTATTAATAAAATCCATATGATTCGGATCCAGAAACCGGATGGTTCATTTTGGTATCGACCTGTTCATAAAACGAAATTCGCTGCAGATCCACGTTTCGGTTATCCAACCTCTAATATGCCAGAGTACGTCGAATTTAAATCTGCGACTTCACGATTTGGGAAGATCCGAGCTGAAGATGTCCTTCACATCGATATTGAATCAATTAGGAAAGGCGGACCTACACAAGTCAAACGCTGCTTGCTCTCAGCATGTAATGGACAAATAATCACTTTTGATACTCTCACTGCTCAAGATCTTCAAGTATTTGTGCTAGGTTTACTTCAGGCCGAGCAACTTGGAAAACAGTTTTTGTATCGGACGGCAGCCTCGCTGCCCCCAATTCGCGTGAACATGAAGGATATCCCAATTCTACGACAAAATCAAATAAGAAGCGCATCAACTCGAGATGGACGTACCCTCTGTTTATGGGGATCTATTGTTGAATTATCAAATACCCAGCTCACCACATTGGTAAACGAGATGCCTGACGTGTTAACTCACCCCTTTGATGTTCAAAAAATCCTTCAGTCAAAAGATGAAAGAGAGCAAATGATCAATCAAACGGTACGACGAGTTGAACACGACCTTGCTACGGAAACCCAGATGGTGATTTATACAGTCCCGCGACAAGAGTATCCTCGGAAAAAACTCTCAGAGGAAGCGAGAGCGATTAATCATCAATCTATTGCTGCAGCACTTCAAGAAGTATATAATCGTAGTAGTGTTCAACCCGACATTGTGATTTTCAAAGGTGGAACCACATCGAGTACCGGTTTGTTTCACTCAGGAGCTCCACGAGTTTATGTCTTAGGTCAGATTGCTCCTGGCATCCCGTTAGTTAAAATTTTTCCAAAAGATAATACGAGGTTTCCCGGAAAAGAACTGTTACTTGTGCTTGGACCTGGGAACGTGGGAACTGCTTCAACTTACGTTAATATCTTGCAAAAGCTTCAAGGAAAAAGCTGATTAAACGCACGGATATGTAAGACTGGATGAGTTAGATTATGGAAGACGGGGTTGGAAAACGACTTTTAGACTTTGTTTTGAGTTTGCCAACTCGAAACCCTTAGCTGCCTGATGTAACGGAAGAGTGTGAGAGATAAACTTTCTCAGATCAACTGGCCTCCGTTGAAGATAGGGTATCAATCGTTCCCAAGTCTCCCAGTTATATGAAACATTACCGACGATGGAGTAACCTCTATATGATGGATCCTTCAAAGCCATGGTCTCGGGATAATGGCCTATAACAACCAAGGTACCTTTGGTTTTTAGCATCTCTATGCCTTGAGGACCTGCACGCTGACTTCCTGTTGTGTCAAATACGACATCAACGCCTAACTTATTGGTTGCATTTTGTACAATGGGGATAGGGTCATCAACGTCGATGTTTATTGCGATGTCAGCGATTTCTTCGGCGGTTTCTAGACGCGGAGAAGCATCAGCTTGTGTACCCGTAATGAAGATTTGAGAAGCCCCTGCACGTTTTAACATTAGTGCAGTGAGCAACCCGATAGGTCCGGGGCCAAGAACGGCGGCAGTGTACGCACTTTTAAAATTAGCTTTATGAATAGCGTGTAATGCAACAGCAAGAGGTTCACATAAAGCGGCATCAAGAGGAGTTATATTGTCTGGGATTGAGTAGAGATTTTGTGAAGGCACTGCGACATACTCGGCCATGCCTCCAATCATATGACGCGAAGAACAAGACCAGAGTTGTCCTGTTTTGCAGTAATAGCAGTGACCACACATGCCAGTGAAGGGTTGAACAACGACTTTGTCACCAATGTTAAAGTGACTAACATCATCTGCCAATTCTACGACTTTGCCAGTTATCTCATGACCTAGGATCATAGGTAATTTTGCAAACTTCGATAATCGCCCTGAATAGACCTCTAAATCAGCGCCACAAATACCGCAAGCTAGAGTTTTTATGATTACTGTGTCCGAAGAAAGCTGAGGATAAGGAATATCCAGTACTTCTAAACCAACTCCTGACTGTGTTTTTAGTACAGCTTTCAAGATTAACGTCCTCATGTATTGGAAAGAAAAATTTGAATTTTAGTTTTTCGCCTAAAACGTACACATGCTGGAAATGGATAAATATGAAAGTGTTCATTCATCTTGAACAAGTTATCTGTTACCCCATACGTATATTGGTGAAACGTTAATGATCTCTGTAGAGTACTTTGGGATTTCCGCTTTTAGGCTCATTACAGAAACAGGGATATCGATTTTAATTGATCCTTGTATATCTACGAACTCTATATGTCCTATCAGAATACGTGATATCTCGGATATTGACCTAATATTAGTTACTCATGGTGCTCCAGATCATATGGGAGATACTATCAAATTACAGAAGCAAACAAACGCAACCCTTATTTCAGGACCCGCTGTTCGAGTTCATGCATGGAAACACGGGATCTCTAAAAATAAGACCATTGCCATCCTCTGGGGAGATCAAATCGAGAGTCACGGCATTACGATAAGAGCCGTAGAATGCCGACACGTGTCGTTTTTCCAATCAACAGATGGCTACCTGACGGGTCTCCCGTTAAGTTTTATCATTACTCCGGAAAAAGATGTTCGTATTTACAATGCAGGAGATACAGCCTTATTCAGCGACCTGAAATTAATCGGCACTCTGTACAAGCCCAACATTGCTTTCATTCCGATAGGTGGTACTCCTGAACTCACAGGAGGATATAGTCATTTACCTCCTCGAGAAGCAGCATTAGCCACTCAATGGATTAATCCCGATTATGTGGTTCCAACCCACTATCATCCTGAGACAGATGAAATAGGTCGTTTTCACAAGCATCTTCAACTCCTCACACCATCCACCCAGTTGCTAGTCCTCCGACCAGGTGAGAAGCGAGTTTATGACCCCCAGACGCATCGCTTCATTCAATAGCTAAAGAAAACTTGGTGGATGTTGTTCATGCCAATCAGTCATGGATTGATAAGCGTTCGCTAAGGCAATAATCACATTCTCATTGTATGCTCGACCAACAAATTGAAGCCCCGTCGGTAATCCTTGGCTAGTGAATCCATTTGGTACAGAAATTGCGGGCAACCCTGCAGCGTTTCCGATAGCACCAATAACATCATGAGAAGATTTGGAAGCAGTTTTCCGAAATTCTTGGGTGATGGGAGTGGCAGGTTGACGTCGACTCGGAGCAATAATTGCATCGCATGTAGATAAGACACGATCAATAGCTTTTGCGATTAATCCTCGGAGGCGAAGAGCACGAAGATAATCCTTTGCTAAGATAATGGTGCGTGAAAAAATACTGTAACGGTCTTCTGGCGCCGTAAGCTGAGATATCTGTCCACTTTCAATTAGATTTTCGAATGCACTAACTGATTCAGCATTTAAAATAGTGCGAGTTACCGCTTCATATGGATAATTAGGTAACTCGATTTCCTTTATTTTGGCAATGTTTTCTAAGATCGTCACAGAGCGATGAAAATTCTCTAGCACTTCTTCATCAACGTCATCAAGAGCTCTGTTTACTATGCCAATTGTGAAATTTCGTTTAGGTAATGACTGGTATTTAAATGATTGATGATAAGTTGTTGGATCTCGAGAGTCATATCCTGCTATCACTTCTAAAACTAAGCCACAATCATCTGCAGTTAAACATAGAGGTCCCAGTTTATCTAGAGACCAACTTAACGCCATCGCTCCAAATCGACTCACTCGACCATATGTTGGTCTTAAACCTGTGACCCCACAATTATTAGCTGGACTAAGAATAGAGCCCCATGTTTCAGACCCAATGGCGAATGGCACAAGTCCCGCACTCACTGCAGCCCCGGATCCACTTGATGATCCACCGGTCCACATATCGAGATTCCAAGGATTCCGAGGAGGACCTGTGAAAGAGGCATGGGGTTGCCGATAACCCATTCCACCAGCTAACTCGATCATAGCTAACTTTGATGTGAGGATAGCACCAGCTTGACGCAGCTTTGTAATGATTGTCGCATCGTAGTTGAAAGTTTGGTCTTGTAATGGGAATGCCCCCCATGTTGTCCGAGTGTCTTTCGTTGTTAACAGATCTTTAACGCCGAAAGGTATGCCTTGCAGAGGTCCTCGATAGATGCCTTCCTCAATCTCTTGTTCGATATATTCAGCGTGTTTAGTTGCGCGATCACGAGTTATGGTTATTACAGCGTTCAGTGATGAACCATAGAGTTCTAATCGTTGAAGGAATATTTCAACTAAATCGGTAACTGACAATGTGCCTGTCATGATTTGTTTGCTTAAGTCTCGAAGCGATCTGAAAACCATGGTCGAAGCCATATTCACTCCATCCGTCGATATGGTGTAAATCGTAAGGCAGGTTCATCATCATTGTTGAGAGGGATGGATCGTAACTTTTCGACGGATTCCATAATTGCGTCTACCTGATTCTGGATCTCTACCAACTCGTCTCCACTTACCTGTGATCCATAAAGAGTCTGGACTAGAGAAAATAGAATCTGTGACTCAAGCGACTGTTGTTCTTTTGCCATTTCATTCACTTACATTAGATAATTATTTTCCCATCTTTAACGATGTCAAGTTCTCGGGAGGGAAATATAGCCGTAATTGAGGGCGCAGCCATGAGAAAATCCATATGATTTGCTGAAGTATTTTGTCCTCCGGTGGGATAATCGATATTTCGCCCAAATGCGACATGTGCTGTCCCGTACGTTTTTTCACTTTCAAGAAACTCAGCCGAGATCCGGGCTTTTGGATTTATTCCAATAGCTAACTCTCCGATAACCTGAGCCATATCATCGCGAGAAAGGGCGTGTTTCACCTTTTCAACTACTTTTTTCCTACCGTTTATGTCCACTACACGTCCATTCCGACAGGTAATTGTGAGCTTCTGGTTGATTAACCCTATTCCCCCAATAGCCACATCACAAACTATTTGGCCATTGAGTGCATCCTCGATTGGTCCGATCGTAACTTCACCGGTAGGGAGGTTACTCCACATGTCTGGAGTAATAATTGTATCTTTAAAGAAGCTTCGACCTTTGATTGAAAAAGTCGCATCGGTGTCCTGGGGTGTTGTAAGATGAATCGCATCTGCGTCCTGTGTTTGTGTAATAATTTTATCTGCTAATTGATTCATCGTGTGATAGTCTCCGGGTTGGAGAGCTAACGCGCCCGCAGTAAGCATATCTAGCGTAATACCTGGACCATGTCCGAGACGTATTCTGTGTTGTCCCGTCTCTAACGTTATGAGCTTAATGCGAAAGGGTGTCTCTTCTGCGGGTCCTCTTAGTAAATTGATGGCTAATTGGGGTGAATGTGTATCAATTGTTTGCGATACAATGGTAGGGACGGTAATTCGATATTTTTTAGAGTGGGTGCGAAGCTTGACTGCTTTTACATTTAATAATGCGGACTCGCTTGCTTCGATAAATAGAGTGCCTAGGTCTTCTTTTATATCATCATAGAGAATGAGAATAGTTTCCTCCTGTCTTGCAGTCATAACATATTTGAGAGCATTTTTGATATACTGTATCGCCTGTTTCATGATTCATCAACTTAAACTAGAGCTAGCTAGCTCATTTTTAGAGATTTATCTCAACACAGCTAATAAAAGACTCTCTTCATGTTTTTCAATCGAAATTGTTAAGAGGGAGAAGCTGCTAGATGATTACTGCTTCCTGTAAATGATTAGATGTCAGAAAACTTTTCATCCTAGAAAACCGAAGCCAATTAATTTCCACATAATAGAATTACTTGAGGCAGGAATGATGCCCGTTAAAAAAATCAAAATAGAAGTCAACGATGCGGATGGAAATAAGATAACAGCGTCCTTTCAAGGACGAATTCCTCGAGAGAAAATCGTGAGGCTTCTTGATTTACTTGAATTAATGGGCGGAGTCACTAATGATCAATCAAATCAAAAGGCTCTTACAAATTTATCAAAGTACGAAAAACTGCAACTTGTTCTGAAACGACAGTTTCCAATTGGCTTCTTCTCTCCGCAAGATGCAATAATCGCCTATGAGGATACATTAAATGAGCCCATCAAAGCGAGTACTGCTTCTACTTACCTTGCACGATTAACAAAAGCAGGATTTTTAAGTAAATCTGGTTCTCGAGGCCGTCAGCAGTTTAAAATTAAAGATATTACTTCGATCTTTGAATCGCACAAAATTATGTCATGAATCATATTCTTGCTATATTGTCAATGCTACGGTGTAGAGAGGTTTGAATCCATTCACACCCATGAAGGATATAGAAGTTCCGAAGTGTTGAAGCTTGAAGTTTTGTCATGAGTGTGGTACTCGAATGTTGATTAGAAATCAGCAATACGAGTGTTCCAGATGCGGTATCCCTACTCCTATCGAGTTAAATCGGATGAAGAGCCATGTCCGTCCGGCTCTCAATCAGATTGACGTTGTTGAGCAAACGTCTTCGAGAACGGAAAAAGTCAGTCAACGATGTCCACAATGTACGAATAATCAAGCTTTTCGGTGGTATTCCTACTCATCCGGTGAACATGCTGGGGTAAAACAAGATCGAATCGTTGAACATTTCCAATGTACTCAGTGTAGATATTTATGGGGAGAAAGTCGCTAAAGATAACTGCCCGATATACCAATTACAAAGCCAAGTAAGCAACATTCAAATGGTTTAAAACAAATAGTATTAGCCATGTCAAAATGGACGCCTCCAGATTGGTGGTACATCGATACCAAGCCCTCTAACGATTCAGCATATTTTGAGAACCTTACGCGCTGTATTTTTCAAGCAGGCTTAAATTGGCAAGTTGTAACCATGAAATGGGAAAACTTCCAAAACGTTTTTCACAATTTCAATATCAAAATAGTCGCAGCTTTTAATCAAGCTGATGTAAAACAGTTAATTTCGAATTCTGATATCATTCGAAATAAGAGAAAAATTGAATCAACCATTTATAATGCTCAAGAATTTCAGCGAATCGCGAATGAAGCAGGTACTTTTCAAACTTGGATTGATGCATTAGACAAGTCAAGTAACTATGCAGGGGTAGTGAAACAGCTTATAACGAGGTTTAAACATGTTGGTCAGATGACTGCACACACTTTCCTGCACTCAGTCGGCGAAGATATTCAGTATGAATCAGCAGTTTATGGCAGCCATTAATCTTTCGCGCGTGTTATAATTGGTAGACTAATAGATGAGTTTAAGATCTAGGTGGTCCTAGCAGTGATTATTTCCTTACATTTATCTGCATAGTCGCACCAATCAAGGCAAGAGAGGTCTTTGTTTGGACGTCGAAACTCTTTATTGCAAGCCATACATGTCCCAATATTTTCGTCACTCCATATCTCAACGTCCCCATCACAGACGGGGCATTTGAAGTATTCAGGCGTAGGACGCATAAATTTATTGATCCCAGGACATGTCGGTCTCATTTCAGACATAGCAAATCACAACTTAGCTTGTTGCATGTACTTTGGGTGAAATCTCAGATTTATGAGAAATTCTTTTGCCTTTAATACTAATAACGTCTTGAGTAATAGGAATATTTTTTCCTGCTACTGTTACTGCTTGCCGCACTAAATGATAAAGCCCTTGGCAGCAAGGGACTTCCATATTGACAACTTGGATACTTTGAATATTAGACGACTTGAATATCTGGACTAATTTGTTTAAGTAGTATTCGCGATTATCGAGTTTGGGACAGCCAATTAGAAGAGAGTGATTTTGTAGGAATGTCTCATGAAAATCAGCAAAAGCAAAGGGAACACAATCAGCGGTTATTAAGAGATTTGCATTGTTAAAAACATCTAGGTTGCTTGGAACAAGAGAAAGTTGAATAGGCCATTGAGAAAGTCTTGATGTTCGATCTATGTTATTAGAATAACTATCCTGAACTTCATGATGAACAACTTGAACCGAAGGACAACCGCTTTGGGCTAATTGGCGTTGAGTAAGGTGCTGTGTCACAGCTTCCGAATCGAAAGCATCAGCTTCTCGTTCTTCGATGCTTATCGCGTCATACGGACACTCACCGATACAAGCACCCAGTCCATCACAGAGATAATCATTAATCAAAGTTAATTTACCATCGATTACTTGAAGAGCCCCTTCAGCACATGAAGGAACGCATAATCCACAACCCGTGCACTTATCTTGATCGATGTGAAGTATCTTCCGTTTTACCATCGTCACTCATTTCAATATATTATACTTGCCCAACATATTCCTTTCCCGAAAGTATACGGGTTCCTGTGTTTAATAGAGAAAATGCTTAGGAATCTACGCGCGTGGATGACCCAAGCTCATCAAAATGTGCACCATTTGTAGAGATAATGCACAAATCAATACCGACGTCTAAAAGGGAATTTTGAACGAGTATTGGTTTGTTGTTTCAGCGATTCTGGGATATTGTAGAGGTATATTGTATGTCCTTGGAAATTTTCTCGTTTAGAATATGCCCATCCATCCATTCGAAAATCATGGCTTACAATGCGAGTTCCATCCTTCATATGAGATAATAGCGGCTTGAGTTTGCTATTACCTGATGTTGTTAAATATAGTGTGATAATTGTGGCTTTGGTTAAGTCAGCAGTCAAGGCATCCTCATTGAATACTCGAATCCGGTCACCTAGATTCTCTTTTTGAATCTTTGATGTAACAGTTTTGTATAAATCGGCCCGTAATTCATAGCCGATTGCAGATTTAGCTCCGAAGTTTTGGACTGCAGAAAACAGGATTCGCCCATCACCACAACCGAGATCCGCGATAACATCGTCGGATGTAACTTGAGCGAGTTCCAGCATCCGTGTTACAACTGCTTCGTTCGATGGGACATAAGGCGCTAAACTAATGGGCATATACTAATCACAGAAACTGACTTATTAAGAGAGATATTTAATTCTATTCCTTTTCTTGTCAGCTGCAAATCACAGATTAGGATTACAATCGCACACCAGGCTAACGTAATAAATATTCTAGCTCGAGTGCTCGCGCCATGCTAACAATTCTTTTTCTTCAACGCCACCTGTTAACGCGATAAATGCATCTTCTAAGCTATTCGTACTGGTCTGTGATAAAAGCTCATCGAGGGTGCCTAAAGCAATTAGCTGTCCTCGGTTGATTATACCGATCCTATCACAGAGCTCTTCAACAAGAGGTAAAATATGACTGCAAATGAAGATTGTTCGACCAGCCTTGACCGACAGATCTTTTATAAGGTCTTTAACCATCAGTGCTGCCCTAGGATCGAGCATTGAAGTAGGCTCATCAAGAAAGAGAATTGGTGGATCATGGATTAGGGCTGCTGCTAGTAAGACTTTTTGTTTCATCCCACGGCTGTATCCTTCAAGCAGATAATCGCGACGATCATGCAGATTAAAAAGCTTAAGCAATTCGATGATCCGTGCCTGTAAAATACGCTCAGGAACATCATAAAGAGCTCCCATAAACTCCAAAAATTCGAAAGCACTAAGCTTCTCATACAATCCGGGAGACTCGGCTAGCAGTCCAGTAACACGCTTGACATCAGGAGCATTAGAAATAATGTCTAAATTGGCTACTTGTGCTGTGCCTGCACTCGGCTTAATGATACAGTTTAACAACCGTACCGTCGTTGTTTTTCCCGCTCCATTTGGGCCAAGAAGACCAAAGCTTTCACCTTCATAAACTTCGAGATTAAGATTATCCACCGCTTTAACAAGATTACCTTTCCCAAAATATTTTGATAATTGCTGTGTTTGAATTATCACACTCATCGAAGTATCCGCGTCCTACCAATTCTGTACTCACTAGATCAGATCCGTCTGGTTTAAAGATAACTTCTCGTGCTAGCTTGTTCCTTGAGGTATTACGTAAAATGTGATAATTACATTCATCCTTATCATGTATTCATTGAGTAAGACCATGTGCAAAAAGGATTAGTAATCACTCGTTACAAGAGGTTACCGAGTTTCAACCTAGGTGCTGGATTATATCACTTAATCGATTGAGAAAGATGACGCAAAATTGAAGAGCCCCCTCCCCCCTCGCCTAAATGATTCTATATATAGAAAAAGGTGTTAAAACAAAGAATGGAAAATTAGCACAGAACATTATTTTAAAAAAAATAGGGTGGGCTGGCGATTTTCATTTATCCGTTATAGTAATATGTGAGACGGTGAAGGTGACAGAAACTATTCTTGACTTGGGTCTTGAGAATATAAAGGGCGTAGGTCCGAAGAAGCGAGCGAAACTGGCTAAAGGTGGCATCGATTCACTGCTGGGATTAGCTGTTGCATTACCCAGTGAAGTTAAAGATCTTCTTGGAGGAGATAGCGAAGGAGCAAGTCTACTTATTCAATCAGCGCGTCAACACTTGGAAAGTCAAGGCCTCCTCGAACAAGAATTTATTACTGCTAGTACTGCGTATCAGCGGCGGCAAGCCATGTTGCGACTTACAACCGGTTCATCGGCGTTAGATGAGTTACTGTTGGGTGGAATAGAGACTCAGAGTATAACAGAGTTTTATGGCGATTTTGGAAGTGGTAAAACACAGATTTGTCACACTCTCTGTGCAACATCCCAACTCCCACCTGAGCAAGGGGGGTTAGGTGGTGGTGCTATCTATATCGATACCGAAGGTACATTCCGCCCAGAACGATTGCATCAGATTGCTGTAGCTCGAGGTGAAGACCCAAACCATGTCCTTCAACAAGTCATGTTATGTAAGGCCTATAATAGCAGCCACCTTGAATTGGTGATAAATGGGTTAAGTCGATTTATCGAAAAATATCAAGCTAAGTTAGTCATCGTGGACAGCATTATTAGCTTACATCGCGCCGAATTTATTGGAAGAGGTACGCTGGCAAACCGTCAGCAACGTCTCAATAAATTGATCCATAAACTCCTTCGGTTAGCTGAGATTTATAATATTGCCGTAGTTGTCACAAACCAAGTGCAATCAAAACCAGATACCTTTTTTGGCGACCCGACTAGACCCGCAGGCGGGAACGTTATCGCACACGCCTGTACATACCGTATCTACCTGAAAAAAGCGGGACCTCAACGCATCGCAACGATTGTAGACAGCCCTCTACACCCATATAGCGATACGCGTTTTCAGATTAGCGAACAAGGCATCGTAGACCCTGATACATCGTGACCTATGGGGCCAATTCCACCGGCTTGATTCACTTTTTAGAATCAAACGATTTATCTTTTCTAATACAAGCTAACTATCAACATAGCGTTGGATACTGTGAAAAATAATTATTTCAAGGCTCTATGGCACGGGACGTGATAGCAAGTAATGCGAGAAGGAAATGGGAAGAAATGACGAAATCGACGATTAGTTCTCAATTACGAAGGGCGGGAGACATCCTTCGGTTTGGTGCGTCAAACCAAATTAAGGCGTATTCTAAGCGATTTCAAGCAATCCAAGGTATCTATAACGACTTGTTATTTGATTTAATCTGCCAAGAGTTTAATCCAATAGAGGCAGTGAATTTCGCGCGCGCGTTTTTTGGAGTGGATCAGATTGCATTTGCCGCTGTGGATGGGACTGAGTATACAAGACCCTTATTTGATCTTGTTATCTTTTTTGGCGGAGCTTATGCAGCAATTGGCGAAATCAATTTTGGTCATCAAAAACCCATTGTCAAATACTCTCCTAACGTAACAACAGAAGGGGTGGGTGTTTCAAGCTGCATTCCGATGTACATTAATGAAGTCGTCGATGTGGATCATTCGTTTATGGAGTTAAACGAAGGTGGAGCATTAACCGTTGATCTCTCATTTACTGATGAGGAAATAATCAACACGTCTTCGATAGCTAATTCATTAATGACTTTTAGTGAGCTCTATCTTGCATCGCAATTGGTTGATCAGAAACCGATTAATGTCATGCTTCTCGATCGGAGTTTATGCACGATGCATGGGAGCTTGGTGTATGACACCCGACGTCGAAGAGAGTTATGGAAAGCTTGTGCGATTTTCGGACAGGAAGTAAATAACGTGGCTATTGATGAAAACGATTTATCACTCAATAGACATCGAATAGTTAATTCGAAACTTACCCTCCCACCTCCTCGAGGTGACTATCTCCGCTATGCGATTGCTTATCTTCTAGAGACACAAGGCCAGCTCGAATTGAGGGATCTCCTCACTCAGTTAAATATTCAGTCCAATTCCCGTAGTCAACGAGTCCGTCGATTCTTGTCCCAACTTGTTAAAGATGGTATCAATATCTAGAAAAAAGATGGTTATTCAATGACACCAAGATATCGAGACTCATGGACAAGAATTCAAACGCTAGTGAAAGAGGTGGGACAACATCTCTTCACTGCGAATCCCCAGGATAATCCTCTACAAATCGAGAAAGATGGAAAAAAATATTGGCTGACAACCCTTGACCTAGCATTTCTCTCTCTATTTTGTTTGTATATGTTGATTGAAACCTGTTGGAAAAAGCAGATATTATTAATCGGAATAACGAAGGATACGACCGCGCGGGATTTCAAGAATCATCTGATCCCACTTGGAGTGAAGGAAGCGATTTGGCCTCAAGTCATCTCGCTGCAAGAGTTACAAGAAGCTCCGAACACCGACCGAATGCTTCTCCAATATCTTAGCATCAATAATTATCAGACGGTACCAACTCCATGGAGTATTATTGAGTATGACTCCGCGTTTCGAACAATTACTCCTGATATCAAACAAAGAAAGGGTTACGTACAAGGAGCAATACGGAACCGCATTACACCAGAACGCTGTTTTCTTAAAACATATATTCAATTAGCTGAAGCTGGTATTGAACCTCAATTACGTAGTAATGTGTTATTTATTGATCGTCTCGTATATCCACAATATGACCTATGTGAAAACAGCATTGTGCATTTTGAGCAAGAATATGGGGGTGCTGTCGAGCCTGTGACCCCAATTTTATATCCGACAAATAAATCTAGGAATGAAGTTCAGAATTTTGTCATGATTATGTTGAAAACATTGGCGAATACTAGTATCCCCGATGTTTTTGGCCATAACATGCCGCTCTTCATCGCTGATAAAGTGGCGAAATGGCATAATAATGAAATGCGAAAGATTATTGATTCGACAAGCATCTGGCTAAAGAATAATCGAGACCTCAGGCGGTTTGTGTTTTTTATGAGTACTTTTCGAGAACGGAGGAATAAACTTGAAACAACTCGAAGATCAGTTTAGAGAATTATTTACTGACTTTCACGGGAAACTAAATGCACAACTCAGTAATGTATTCATGACGAAAGGTGAGGTTGATGAACGTTTTGGGACCTCATCACCATACATGTGTCGAGTGAAAGCGCAATATAACCGAGATCTACTGCGATTACTTGATGATGGAATGCTGTTAGCTGTTCGTAACTTCAGGTCATCGCAGAGAGGAACGCGATACACCTTACTTGAGGTTGTGCGCTTTTGGCCCGAGCATTTTGGATTACGAGGAGTACGTGACTACCAATACTTTCCAATGCAATTTGAAGTCATTCAATCAAGTGTTGAGGATTGGGAAACTGATGATCAAACAACAATGATGATTCAACTTGCTGCAATACCAATAAACTATGATCTCGTCAGTCATGAGACGTCTTCCATTACTTTTGAACGGGGATTCTCCTATCCAATTGTTGGAAGCCAGGTCTATATTCTTAACAAGGACCTGATTCGGAATATGTATAATCGAGGGATTCCTGAAGCCCTCATAACCAAATTTAGTGACACGTCGTCCGAGGCTCGACGAGATCCTCGATTGGGGACGATAAAGATGTTTGAGGCGACGGGCGAAGAGATTCCCATCTATGTTAACTATGATGCACTGGTTCGGTATCACTTTGGCATTTTTGCTTTCACCGGTGGAGGCAAAAGTAATTTACTCTCAAATCTTCTCCGGAGAACGCTCCTTCATAAACCTGACATCAAAATTGTTGTCTTCGATATCTCGTGTGAATACCCTTTTCTTTTAGCAGACGTTTTTGCTGATCCTGCGATACCTTCCAAAATTGTTTTCGAGAATCAAGTACATGATGTTACTGAATTTTATAATTCCGTGGTAAAGCCTAAGGAATACGAAGAGGATCCTCGCGTGATCAAGGTAATGACGCAGATATTCGGGTTAGACCGAGTCTCGTATTTTCAACGTAGACGAATCCAAATCCCACAGTTTCTAAATTTTCTGGAGGATATTGAGCGACTGAAAACGGAAAATGCTCGGAATCCGAATTACGTTGAAGCGTTGGCTGAGATTGAGGAGTTGACGGTACAGTATATGGATGAATCCTCGCTGCGCGAAAATGATGAGATTACGATCGACTTCGTGAATCAAGTAATCGATGCGGCGTTAGCCGTAGCTGAAAGTTATCGCGTTCATCAAATGAGTGCTCTCTATGGATGGTTTGCATCGCGAAATATGATGTTACGCTATTTCAATGAAAAACGAAATCCAGGAAAAGGCATCACAGCTGAAACTATTGAAGAGTTATTGGAAAGTGACACTCGCTTAATCTGTCTTTCCATTAGTGAACCCCACACGATAAAACGGTTCGTTGTCGAATTAACGCATAATTTATTATTAAAAAGAAAACGCGAGTTTACAGTTAAACCCTATATTCTCTTTGTCTGGGATGAAGCGCAGGAATTTATGGCTAATCCATCGAATGTAACGGGTATCGATAAGAC
>JAOZHK010000222.1 GCA_026014905.1 Candidatus Bathyarchaeota archaeon | reverse complement strand
GATATCCCTTGGAATAGATTTACTGCTTTGTTAGATCTTGACACTGATGACGTTTTAATATTTAAGCAGCTTGTAAACGGATTAGTGGAAATCTGCAATACAAAGGATTAGAAGTGGGTGCTCGTGAGCGTTGTATCTAGATTTTATACGCGCGCGCGTATTATTCGTGCTTTCAAGACATACGCACACTTTCATTGAAACAGTACGTTCTTGTGTAACTAAGCAACATATTATTACGCGCGCGTAAATATGTGTGTACTTTTAAAAATGCGTTGCCTTACTCATTAAATAGCACTATACGATGAAATTCCGCTGTTAACTCATACTTTTTGAGATAACACATACGTTTTTATCATTAACTCAAAGAAAAAAACTCGAAGGCAGATGTCTCAAAGTCAGTATGTATAGTCTTATGCAATAACCTGTCTTAGATCGTGATATCACTAGCTAGATAGCTATTAATTCCACTACAAAGTGAATAAAACATACAAAATACTTCACAAGACGAAATTAACTCACACTATGTTGAATCCTTTCTCCACTCCGTCTAACAAAACGCTTTAGCGCGAAACGATATTCGTTTCAGCTCACATTAATTCAAAGACGCGAAAACAAATGGGCAGTACGCAGATCAATTTGTCACTTAACTCAACTAAAATGAATATAGCGTTTGATCTTTCCGAGTAAAAATCAACTAGCGTCGGTTTTTTATTGTTTTAACCCACTCAAATTACGCTAATAGGCGATTTACACGCGTTACCGTGAATGTTTTGTCACTATGTTGCTACGAAATATGCGATATTTATAATCTTTAAAGAATGGATTCACGACGAATATAACTAGCTATTGCGCGCTCGAGGTAGTGGTATCCGCTACTTGTCCTTACGTGCACGTCGATGATAGATGTGCGCGTGCGTATATTAGCTCTGCACATCGTAAGCTGATTGTAAGAGCCAAGTTTTCAACTGCGTATAGGTTTGAATTGAATTTCTTAAATACTCTATGTGATGGTCTGTCGCTTCAGCTATCGCCTTCATAATTGCTACGTCCAGAAACCCGACTAGGGCTTCTTTTTGTTGTTGTGGGTTCAGGGTGCTGACCCACGCTGGGGCTCGGTGTTGCGATAGAGGTATATAAATATCTAGTATGCCCCGAAGTAGCGAGCGATACATAGCGGTTTCAATAGAATGTAACGCAACGGTGTCAAGAGTGGGGGGCAGATCGAGGAGACAGCGATATTGGGTTCCAATATACCAGTCCGCAAAGCACGGTATTCCTCGCGTGAGGAGAGAACGTAATAGTTTTCGCAATCTCTCGTTGTGAAAGGCGGTTCTATGGGCTTGTAAGAGATCCTCTAAATGGTCTCGAACGCGTTGACTCGCCAACGCTGCAAGTATTCCTTTTACGGTTAGGGAATAGATATTCATTTCAACAGGTTTTCGGCTAGCAAATTCTTTTTTGCAGATGGTGATGTACTCTTTTTTATAAAGATCATCGACCCGGCGTTTAATGGTTGAGTATAGGGAGAGAGTGGACAGCTTATTGACATTATGGACTGCCTTTGTGATATCGTATTTCGTCATTGCGCCCTTCAAGGCGAGATTTAGTAAAACCTTGAGATTATTGGCCCCTGCCCTGCCGTAAAACGCGGGGATCGCTCGTGACCAAGACTCATATACGGTGCCCTTATTCACGTAACTCGTTATCTCTTCGCCCAATACTCGGAACGGATCTTCCACGAGATAATCTAAGTGGTTCTCCAGAGCACTTCTCAGCAGATCCTCCTCAACTCTGTTTTCGTCTGACTCGACCATATGAATCACCCTAATATTTGCAGTAATGCATAGAATATGTGCATATTAATGTATATATTAGTTAAAACCTTTGTTATTTCGAGCTGATACACGTTTGATGGGTCTCAACTTTCTAAAAACGGTGTTCTCCCGCAAGGGTGGACAGAAGATTCGCCAGAGGAAAAGCGTCCCTCTTCTCCAGGAGACTGCGAACTATCGTCACAGCAAAACCAGAAATCAGATGAGCGGCCGATTGAGGCTCACCTCAACCGAGATTCGCTTTGACCAGAGCGGCCCTGGGACGAAACACGTTGTTCAGGTCCCTCTAAACGCGATACAATACGTCATCAATCCAGGAAATCAACTCCTTCTGGGAATACTGGCTCGGAGCCCCCAATACTCCGAGCTCTTCTCTATTGGGCAAACTCCCGAACTCTGCTTTACTCTCAATGATTCAACGAGGTGGCAGCGAACTCTTGAGATAATGATACCGCCACAATTTTACCGCTGTCATTGTCAGGCGTTTCTCCGACAATATGCATACATCACAGAAAAAAACCATGTCTTTAAAGTGTGCCCTTATTGCAAGTGCCGTGTTCAGAAATTGGAATATAGAATTCGCCTCGATCAAACGATAGGGAGATGGATCAAACTACCAATAACTGCTTGTCCAAGTGACGAGATACTGCCTAAGGACTACAGGATCTATATAGTTCACACACCATTGTACAAGCCATACGATGCTCAACGTATTGCTCCCCCTTGGATACGCGTGAAATACGCCACATCCAACAACTCTTGAGGAACCGATGGAAGCTTCGTAAAAAACAGATTAACGGGCGTCTCTATGCCTATGCGCAACGAGGGACTGTTTACCAATATCTTGGGCCCTGGAAATGCGAATACCAAGATCTATTAAAAAGTAATAATTACGTCAGAAATTGACAAGAGGAGATACGAATTACTAATACACGCCAGTCTAACAACGTTGACATTTCACCAGTGCAGCAAAAGCTGCACAGAGAGTTACGCCGCCTCAAGACGAAGGTGGGATTAGCTGGTCATCTTTCTGTGAAGTGGTGTCCAGAGATATTGCCTGCAGTACACGGTAAGGTAATTGATTCAATGATAGTGATTCATGATCAACAATGTGAGGAAGCTTTACGAACCTTGCGCCACGAATTCGTTGAATACATTTTAACACACGAGTATTTAACGCCCAAACTTTTTGAAGCTAAAGCACATCGAAGAGCGGATGCCTTAGTCGATATTTTAACACGGCTCATCTAAGCTAGCAAGCTATATTATCAGACCAGCAGCGCTGTCAGGACATCGGCAAGGGATGGTACTTCCTGTGTATCTTTGAAGCCGGCAATGCGGCGATAAACCTCGGCTGCGGCAACGTGAAACCCTCCAGGCATTCCCGCTCCCTCAAAGGTGACAGCAATCTCCTCCATTTCCCCCACAAATCGCCAGGCCTTTGCGGTTACTCCTCTCACTCGTCGGTTTGATTGTTCAGTAAAATCTGAACCGCCTCGTGACCATTGATTCGCCAGTTCCTCACGAACACCCTGCGCCTCGGCTACTGCGAGTATGGCCGACAGCAAAGCGGTCGTTCCCTTGGTGTACGCGGCATAGCACATCTTTAGAGCCGAGGCCTTTCCGGCAGAATCTCCGATAACAGACGTCTCAAGTGGTCCAGCAGAGAAATAGGATGTCACCCTTTGAGCCTCTTTACCTGCGAGATAGAGCCATGTTCTGCCAGGCTTCCAGGCTGGACCGCCGATGATACCCCCGTCAACGAATTCCACCCCTGCGTCGGACATTGTCTGACCAATGCGAGTTACTCGCTGGGGGGATATGGCATTTGCGTCCAAGAAGACTCCTTTGAAACCGAGGTCGATAACTTCTTTAGCCACGTCCTCGGCAGCATGAGGTGGGCATACACTGAAGATAACCGAGCACTCATCACAAAGCTTCGCAACGCTATGCATATCAGGTAAGTTAATCTTGTTTGCTCGCTCATGTGTCTGCGGGCTGCGTCCCTCAGACGCCCAATAGACCGTATAACCCGTATTCTGTGCCGATGCAGCGATAGATACTCCCATCGCGCCGGGATGTAAGATGCCGATCTTCTCTTTATTCATAGACATTATAACTCCAGTCCATGTTGGTTACATCTAAGTTTTTGCTAATTCATGACAGGAAGCAAACGCTTGATATGCATGGACTTGATGGCAATATCATATATTAAGCTGGCTAGCTATTCTTCAATTTGGGCTTGCATTTCTCCATCTTCTTCGGTAACATCATCGCCAGGTATGATGTCATAGCTCTGATAAGCGCCCGCGTTTAGAAGCGGTATACACGTCGATTCTACACGATAATGGCGAGCCAATACAGAAAAGCTAATTCTTCATATGAAAACATTGAAGATTCTTCCCATTCTCTCGAAATAGACACGCATTATCAGACAAACAACCGGATTTCCGCGTATCTCCCGATTTCCATCGATTCACCAAGTTGGGTTCTCGGATGAGGGGACGACAGAGCCCAATGTAATCTGCGATGCTGTCACTGATGAGTTGAGCTGCAACTTCATAGGATTTGATACCGCCTGTGAGGATGATGGGAGTCTCAAGTGTGGACGTGAGTTGTTGGGCGACGTCGCGGTAATAGGCTTCATGGGGACCATTGCGGCAGATGGCGCGGTGGGGATCGCTTAAGACTAAGGTTCCCCAGCTTGTACCTCCACTCAGTTCGATTGCGTCAAAGCCTACCGATGCATAGAGTGATGCTGCTTCAAGTCCATCATCAACGGAGAGGCCGTTTGCTAAGAGGTCGATGACATTCATCTTAATCATAACGGGATAGTTGTCGCCAACTTCGTTCCGTACAGCATGATACGCGTCGATAACGATGCGGGCTCGGTTCCGTACACATCCGCCATATTTGTCTGTGCGTTTATTATAGAATGGCGAGAGAAATTCGCTGAGTAAGTAGCCATGGGCTCCGTGCAGTTGGATGCCATCGAATCCTGCGTCGTATGCGCGACGGGCAGCTGCTTGGAAGGCGTCAACTATGCGATTAATATCCGCATAGGTCATGGCTCTACAACCTGGAAATCGGATGCGTTTCCCGTCTTGTGCAGGGATAGTAGAAGGTGCCATCGCTTCGACGCCTGTGAGTTCGGGATTACTATGGGCTCCACCGTGCGTGAGCTGTGCAACGATAGTACCAGCGCGTTCATGAACCGTGTTGACGAGCGTCGTGAGTCCGGGCACTAAGGCATCGCTGTATATTCCCAATTGGCGAGGGGAAGCTTGTCCATCGGGGTGGACATAGGCGTGTCCAGAAACGATTAAACCAACACCGCCATCCACCAGGTCTACAATATGTTTCATGAGTTTCGGTGTCATGCCGCCATCGTCATGCGCCATACGGGTACCGGTTGCGGAGCGCACAAAGCGATTCGTTATGATCATACTTTGAATCGATGTGGTATCAAAGAGGTCTGCCATGTTTTTCACTCTTGTCTAGATCTGTTTGTCATTAGCTGTCTATTATTTGTTAGCACGCGCGTGAAGAGCTGATCCGCGCTTGTTAGGCACTCATACTTGTCTGAACGCATATAAGCGAGTTCAGCGACTAAGAACGTGGGATGAATATGTCAGTTAAGAAGTCGATTCTGTACTATTCTGAAAGAGGAGAAGCCAATACCGAACAGACCTTACACGAAGCCAAGATTCGGGCTGAAGAGTTAGGCATCACGGATATCGTTGTGGCGAGTACGAGAGGGAATACGGCGATCCAAGCGATCAAGATATTTCAAGGATTCAATGTAGTCATCGTGCCCCATGTGACGGGTCTACGCGAAGTGGGCGTTCAAGAGATGAGTGATGCTATGCAGCAGAAGATCCAGGCTGCAGGAGGCATCGTAGTCATAGCAACTCATGCTTTCTCCGGTGTCAATCGTGCGATCCAAGCGAAATTTGATACGATGTTTCCTGTTGGTATTATCGCACAGACCCTGCGTATGTTTGGGCAGGGCATGAAAGTCGTCGTGGAAATCGTGGCAATGGCTGCGGATGCAGGGGTGATTCCTGTGGATAAGGATGTGATTGCGATCGGGGGATCACATCGTGGTGCGGATACAGCGGTCGTGATCTCGCCAGCGAATGCTCATCGGCTGTTTGACATGGTGATAAAAGAGATTATTGTCAAACCCAGTTCTATCTGAGACATAAGCTTACAATATATCTGATGCTCAATGACAACAGAAATCTGGTTTGGCGTGCATGTTCCTCCAGAAGGCCGCGATTTTCAGGAGATGCAGGGCATCTGCCAATCCATTGAATCGATGGGCTTTGATCTCTTTACGATCACGGATCATTTCATGAATATGCGCAACCCGGAAGGCAGCAGTAATCATCCTCTTGAATGTTGGACAACATTAGCTGGATTAGCAGCGGTCACAGACCGCATCAAATTGGGACCTCTAGTCAGTTGTTGTGGTTATCGACGCCCTACTGTCTTAGCGAAGATGGCGACGACGGTTGACATCATCTCACAAGGACGATTAATTATGGGGCTTGGCGCGGGTTGGCATGAAGCCGAGTTTCGGGGATTCATGGACGCGTTTCCCTCGGTTCCTGAGCGGCTGCGTGGATTACGTGAGACCATCAAGATCTGCACCCAGATGTTTCGACACGAGCATACAAGCTACTCTGGTCAACTCTATCATGTGGACAATGTGTTAAACGCGCCTCAGCCTGTGCAATCACCGATTCCGCTGATGATCGGGGGTGGCGGCGAACAAGTCACCTTACGCCTTGCTGCGCGTTACGCTGATATCAGTCACTTCTTTGCACGGAACACTGAGACGCTTGATCACAAGCTTGAGGTGCTTCGACGCCACTGTGTTGATATCGGTCGCTCTTATACAGATATTCGTAAGGCAACTTCAATGAATGTTCTATTTCAATCATCACGTGGGACTGGTGGGGATAGCTCATCCAATGACGTAACAAAGGCGATACAGGATTACATGGATCGCGGGATTGGCTTGATCACCTTTCGATTCACTGGTCTTGAGAACCTTCATCGACTCGCAGCTGAAGTCTTGCCACAGTTTCGATCCACATAGTTGAGACACAACGCTTTTCATATATCTTGAGATGGTCACATGCAATCAACGAAACCTTCGTACATGGATTGGTGTAACAATGTCGACTGACCCCCTAATTGATATCCTGGCAGATCTTCGTGAAGAAGACGCCATCATCACGGTGACAAACAGACTGGCGGCTGGCGCAGATCACCTGCAGATACTGGATAGCTGTCGAAGAGCAATGGCCATTGTCGGTCAACGCTTTGAGAATAAAGAGTATTTTCTTCCCGATTTGATCATGGCGGGTGAGATCCTTCGACAGGTTTCCGAGTTAATAAAACCCCTGCTTCATACCTCAAGTGAAAGTCATCATCTTGGAACTGTGGTTCTCGGCACCGTACAGGGGGATATCCACTATATTGGAAAAAACTTGGTTAAGTTTATGTTAGAGGCAAATGGTTTTGAGGTGCATGATCTTGGTGAAGACGTTCCTCCTCAGCGCTTTGTCGAAGCAATAGACACGATTCAGCCTCAGATTGTAGGTATGAGTGGCCTCTTGACGATCGTGTTCGATGCGATCAAGGAAACCATTGACGCAATTACAGCTGCGGGTCTCCGTGATCGTGTCAAGATCATGATTGGTGGCTCGCAGATCGATGAGCGGGTTCGAGCTTATACTGGTGCTGACGCGTATGGATCCGATGCGATGGTAGCGGTCAGTCTAGCGAAACAATGGATAGGAGCTGAGTGAAGCATGGAGCCATCGCCTCAAGAACTGTATCGAGATCGGTTACGTCGGATCGAAGATGCTGTGCAACTGAAAGTTCCCGATCGCGTTCCGCTCTTAACCTCGCTAGCTACTTTCCAGCTGCATTACGTGGGTATGACCTGTGAAGAAGCGTATTTTAATCCTGCGAAATGGTGTGACGCGACGAAACAAACTGTTCTGGCGTTTCAACCAGACATGTATCGCCATAATATCACATCCGGGTATATTCATGAATACCTGGAGAATCGGCAGTACAAGCTGCCTGGTCGCGGAGCTCCACCGAATAGTACACATCAGTTTGTTGAAGCGGAATATATGAAAGCTGATGAATATACGGCGTTGCTCACGGATCCCGTTGATTACGCGATTCGAACCTACATGCCTCGGGTATATGGAGCCCTTGAACCATTTACTGAGCTTCCCCCCTTGACGACATGTTTATTTGGGCTCAGTATTGCTCCGGTTCTCGCGAAGCCTGAGATCGTGAGCGCGTTTGAAGCGCTTGTGAAGGCAGGCCGTGAAATGACGCGCGTTGCGACGTTGGTGAATGACTTTGAGTGTGATATGGTTAAACTGGGTTTTCCCGCGGTAGGACGCGGAGGGACAGGCGCCCCCTTTGACTTTATTTCTGATTTTCTCCGGGGGATGCGGGGATCAATGCTGGATATGTATCGACAACCTGAGAAGCTCATTGAAGTGCAAGAACAGATCTTGGAGTTACGAGTCCAGCAGAGCATTGCGGCTGTAAAACGAAGTGGCAATCCTCGGGTCTTTGTCGCACTGCATCGAGGTGCCGATGGATTCATGTCACCCAAACAATTTGAGACTTTTTATTGGCCCGGATTAAGAAAAGCCATCTGTACACTCGTCGACGCAGGCATTACCCCATTCATCTTCTTTGAAGGTACGTATGATCAACGGCTTGAGTATCTTCGCGACCTTCCACGAGGCAAGATTGTGGCCCAGTTTGATAAAACGGATATGAAGCACGCGAAGGAAGTTATTGGAGATATCATATGCATTATGGGTAATATGCCCAGTTCATTGTTAAGCGTTGGAACCTCCCAGGAGGTCACAGCCTATACAAAGCAACTTATTGACGTCGTAGGTGAGGGAGGAGGCTACATCATGGCAGGCGGATACAGCCTTACTGAAGCACGACCTGAGTTAGTTAAAGTGTGGATTGATTTCACGAAGGACTATGGGCAATATTCAAGATAACCTGTAGTTGCGCGTTTTTTGAATGAGGGTATGTCGAGGCGGTGAGTTGAATGGTCAAGAAGGAAATCCTTTTTCTTTGTGGGTCATCGATGGCGGTGATGTTAGGGTTTGGTATTGTCGGTCCGATTCTCCCTCAGTACGTCTTGACGTTTAATGTCTCTTATACGTTAGCGGGCTTAGTGATATCGGCATTCCCGTTAGCGCGGATGCTTTTCAACTTTCCATCCGGGATATTAGCTGATCGTATCGGGCGTCGAAGGCCATTGCTACTTGGTATTTCTGTTGTGACATTAGGTGCCTTGGGGTGTGGGCTCGCTCAGAGTATTTATGAGCTGATTCTTTTCCGGTTTACGTACGGTGCGGGCACTGCGATGTTTGTGATTGTCGCTAACGTTCTTATTGCAGATATTGCACCGACCAACGAACGGGGAAAATACTTAAGCTATTATCAAGGCTCATTTCGATTCGGTTCCATTTTTGGGCCCGCAATTGGAGGTTTTATCGCTGACTTCGCAGGTTTACGTGTACCGTTCTTCTTACTCGCTCTTCTTGGAGCCGTTAGTGTGGGTCTTACCTTTCTTTTAATTCAGGAGGAACCTCGCGCTCATCACGCGCGCGCGCGTAGTTCGATTAATGTAGGTAGTCTGTTTCGGTTGCTAGTGGATCGGCGCATGATAGCGATCGAGGTCACACAGATGGCGAGCTTCATCACGATGTCGAGTATTCGCACAACGATGCTGCCTCTGTATGGCGTCGATTATCTAGGGCTTTCATCAGCAGAGATAGGGACTATTCTCAGCATTGGTGCCCTTGTCTCGTTTCCCACGCTTATGATTATAAGTAATGTCATTGATCGCATTCAGCGAAACCTAATCATTAGTATAGGGTTTCTCGGATTAACGACCGCAGTGTTTCTGTATCCTTTCGCCCTAGATTATACGTTCGTCCTAGTTGCCACCGTTATCTTAAGCGTATCTCAGATTCTCATTAATCCCTCTAAAAGCGCGATCATTGGAGATATTACAATTCCTGAAACGCGAGGACTGGTTATGGCTGCGTTTCGTACCGCGGGGGATGTTGGCTTTTTTATCGGACCCGCAATGGCAGGATATTTAACCGATAACGTGAATGTACACGCTCCGTTTTATCTTGTCGCCATTCTCTGTGTACTCTCTGCGATGATCGCATTTTTTGCATTAAACGCTAAGAGGTTATCACAAATAAATTCTATTAACTAGATAAAAAAAAAAGGGGATTAAACACGTGCGCCCACAGACAATGAGGACAGTGCAATGACATCCACGAGCAAGATGAAAGCAATCGTAACTTCATACCTCGCTTTAGATTCCAACCTCAGAGCGTTACTCATGACCAGTATCATTCGGAATCTAGGCATCAGCCTCTGGGAGCCATTACTTGGTCTTTACCTCACAGGAGACATCGGTGTATCCCTCATCATTTTCGGTGTGATGACCACGATTCGACAATTAGTGAGCAGCATCGCAAGTTTTCCCTCAGGTTTTCTCTCAGATAATGTAGGTCGGAAAACGATGATCATGATCTCTCTTGCATGTTCCATGGTCGCGTTAGGCACGTTATTAGTGACCACGCATCTACCCCAGCTCTTCGTTGTCTCGATTTTCCGAGGACTTAGTACAGCGTTTCTCGGACCATCGAAGAGCGCCTATGTTATCGATATGATTCCTGATGAACGTCGAGGTGTAGCGTTTTCAACCATAGCCTTTTTTGAAAGCCTAAGCAACATCATCGCGGTTTCACTCTCCGGTGTGATTGCGACGGTTGCAGGGTTTCCGACGGTATTCTCTACAGCACTAGTCTTAGAGGCACTGGCATTGTTAAGCACGATCATCTATCTTCGTGAACCCTCTTCCAAAGCCTTGACAGAAGAATACACACACGAACTGATTCCAAAGAATACCGTATGGACGCAATTAAAAAATGGTCTAACATTATTGCGATCCCCACCATTTCTTGCAGTACTCATGGGTATTGTCTTCCATCAATTGGGACTAGGGATTGAAGGGCCGTACTTGACCATATATGCACGGGATCTGCTCTTATTTTCCTTGCCAATAATTAGCGTGATGTTGGGCGTACAACGCTTCGGCATTTTGCTGGGACAATTCCCCAGTGGCAGGCTTGTGGATAAATATGGAGGTGAAATCGCGTTTGCATTCCATATCTTTGTCACATCGCCAGTCATGATTCTCTTCACCATAATGGGGCAACCTCTTCTCGCAAGTGTTATCCTGTTTAGTTGGGGGTTAACCTTTGGATTGGATACTGTGAGTCGACAAAAATTAGTTGGCACTTATAGGGCAGCATCTGGTGTTGCGACAGCGTTTGGTATCATCGGTTTAGTCTCAGGCGGTCTCTCCCTCATCACACCGACCGTGGGAAGCTGGGTATGGACCAATTTTTCGCCACAGTGGGTTTTTTATGCGGCTGCAGCTGCAAATGTTCTAGGAGCAATCGCCTTGCTCATGCTCTGGGTCTACAGAAAAAGGACGATCAAAGAGCTATGAATAACTAATTATCCGGGAAATGTGTGCATATATGTAAAATATCATAGTCAAACAATGCGCGCGTGCATGAAAGGATATCAAATGATCAAAACAGATCGTCCATTCCAGGTTTTTGCTAAACCGATCAGCTGCATCTGCAACCTGAGCTGTCACTACTGTTACTACCTGAAGACGGAACAGCTCTATCCCGCAGGCCAGTCGTTTCGCATGTTCGACGACATTCTCGAGAAATACCTTATCCAGCACATCAATGCGTCCTCTGAACCAGTAATCCGCTTTTCGTGGCATGGTGGGGAGCCAACCCTTCTTGGTTTGGATTATTTTCGTAAGATTGTGGCGCTGCAACGGAAGCATCATCCTCCAAACCAGCAAATCGCGAATGGAATTCAGACTAATGGAACGCTTCTCGATGAAGCGTGGTGCCGTTTTTTGGCGACAGAGGGGTTTGCTGTCGGGTTGAGTCTCGATGGTCCCCAAGAAATGCATGACAAATACCGTGTCACCAAGAACCAAAAGTCCACCTACAAACAAACGATGCGAGGATATCACCTCTTACAGACGCATGGAGTGAATACCGATATCCTGTGTGTGGTGAATAGGCATAATGTTCATTTTCCCATCCAGGTCTATCGATTCTTCAAGCAGCTCAAGGCTCAATACATTAATTTTCTCCCATTAGTCAAGCCGCAGTTGGACGCCGAAGGAGGCATCAGCTCTATCAGTGTGCCGGCTGACGCGTGGGGACGATTTCTCTGCACCATCTTCGACGAGTGGAGAGATCAAGATATTGGGCACGTCACAGTGCAGATGTACGAAGAGGCTGTCCGAACAGCCTTCCACCAAGAGCATTCGTTGTGCATTTTTCAGCCAACCTGCGGTGACATTCCGGTTGTCGAACACAACGGAGATGTTTATTCCTGTGATCACTATGTCGATC
>JAOZHK010000219.1 GCA_026014905.1 Candidatus Bathyarchaeota archaeon | reverse complement strand
ATGACGTTGACCAAACGATAACAACCTACGCTCAAAACAACCAATGTTATATCGCTACAAATGATAAAGAACTGAGAAAAACCTTAAGAAAAGCAGGTATTCCAGTGATTTTTATCAGACAGAGATCGCGAATAGGCGTTTTTCGATAGGCTTAATCATCGCCTCCTTTCAAAAATAACCGATTTCTTTATATTCAACTCTGAATGTAAAGTCGAAAAGACACGTTTTGACAGACGACATATGAGGCATACAATTTGAGCAGCGAAAAATACGTTTACACTTTCGGTGAAGGGGATACAAAGAACAAACAGCTTCTAGGAGGCAAAGGGGCAAACCTTGGCGAGATGACCAAGCTTGGACTCCCAATTCCACCTGGCTTCACCATAAGCACTGAAGTCTGCGACTATTACATTAAGAACAACAAGGTGTATCCTGACGAGATGAACACCCAGGTCGAGGAGAATGTTGTAAAGCTGGAGGAGACCATGGGTATGAAGTTTGGTGACGTTAACAATCCTTTGCTGGTTTCTGTCAGAAGCGGGGCTGCCATCAGCATGCCGGGGATGATGGACACAGTATTGAACCTCGGATTGAACGACCAGACCATCAACGGCCTCATTGCGAAGATGAACAACGAGAGGTTCGCATGGGATGCCTACAGACGATTGATAACAATGTTCGGGGATGTCGTGATGGGAGTGAAGAGGGAGCACTTCGAGCATGCCCTTCAGAAGGTGAAGGAGAAGAAGGGATGGAAGTATGATACTGAAGTGGATGTGAAGGCATTGAAGGACTTGGTAAAGGAGTACAAGCAGATTGTGAAGAAGTATGCTGGAAAAGAGTTCCCCCAAGACATCAAAGTGCAGCTGCAGATGGCTATTGATGCTGTTTTTGGTTCCTGGGACAATCCAAGGGCGATATCCTACAGGAGGATAAACAACATCAAAGGCTTGCTCGGAACAGCTGTAAATGTACAGACGATGGTATTCGGCAACATGGGTGACGACTCTGCGACTGGAGTGGCGTTCACAAGGAACCCCAGCACGGGCGAGAACAAGTTCTATGGAGAATTCCTCTATAACGCTCAGGGAGAGGACGTAGTCGCTGGCACACGCACACCAAGGTCCATTGACGAGCTTGACAAGAAGATGCCTGAGATATTTAAGCAGTTGTTGGACATCCGCGAGATACTGGAGAACCACTACAAGGACATGCAGGACGTGGAGTTCACCATCCAACAAGGAAAGCTCTACATGCTGCAGACCAGGACCGGTAAGAGGACCGGAGTTGCGGACGTGAAGATAGCAGTTGATATGGTGAAGGAGAAATTGATAACACAAGAGCAGGCTTTGATGAGGATAGAGCCCTCGAAGCTCATCCAGCTCCTCCACAAGAGGCTCGACCCTACAGACAAGAGTGCGAACACAGCGAACGCAAAAGGACTGCCCGCATCTCCAGGAGCAGCTGTGGGAAAAGTCGTGTTCACTGCAGAGGAGGCAACGGAATGGAAAGAGAGGGGAGAGGATGTGGTCCTTGTAAGGCTGGAGACCTCCCCGGAGGATATCGAAGGCATGAACGCCGCTGAAGGGTTCCTGACTGCCAGGGGAGGAATGACGTCCCATGCTGCGGTCGTCGCAAGGGGTATGGGCAAGTGTTGCGTGGCGGGATGCCAAGATTTGATAATTGACGAAAAGAAGAAAACCGCTAGGATCGGAGGGACAGAGGTTAAGGAGGGAGACTACCTTACATTGGACGGTACGACTGGCGAGGTATACATAGGACAGTTGAATGTCATCGACCCGGAGATGACCGGAGACTTCGGGATACTAATGGGATGGGCCCAGGGTGTGAAGAGACTTGGAGTACTGGCCAACGCGGATACACCGCATGACGCTGCTGTGGCTAGGAATTTCGGGGCTGAAGGGATTGGCCTCTGCAGGACGGAGCACATGTTCTTCGAGCCGGAGAGGATAAACTCCATGAGGGAGATGATACTTGCGGACGACGAGGAGGCTAGGAGGAAGGCTTTGACCAAACTACTTCCATACCAGAGGGAGGACTTCATCGGAATATTGAGGGGCATGGACGGATTGCCAGTTATTGTCAGGCTGCTTGACCCTCCTTTGCACGAGTTTCTGCCAAAGGAGGACAAGGAGATCACAAAGCTCTCTGGCATAATCAAAGTGCCAGTGGAGAAAATCAAAGAGAGGATACAACAACTGCATGAATTCAACCCCATGCTTGGATTCAGAGGATGCAGAGTCGGGGTCGTTTATCCGGAAGTCAGCGAGATGCAGGCGACTGCAATATTCCAGGCTGCCCTGCAGCTCAAGAATGAGGGCCTGAATCCGATGCCCATGATAGAAGTGCCGAACATAATCTCCATAGAGGAGTACCGCTTCATCAGAGACATCATCAAGAAGGCCGCGAAGGATACAGGCGCAGAGGGACAGGTCACCTATCACATTGGGAGCATGATAGAGTTCCCGCGGGCTGCCCTGACCGCCGATATTCTCGCGAAGGAAGTGGAGTTCATGAGCTTCGGAACCAATGATCTGACTCAGACCACCCTCGGGTTCTCCAGGGACGATGTGGGCAAATTCATAAACAGGTATCTGGAGATGGGCATCTTCAACAAGGACCCATTCCAAAGTATTGACAAGCCCGGTGTCGGGGAGATGATGAGGATCACGGTCGAGAAGGCAAGGAGCGTGAAACCGGACATGGACATCGGGATATGCGGGGAACATGGCGGTGATCCGGAGAGCGTTAAGTTCTGCCATCAGATCGGCTTATCAAACGTGAGCTCTTCGCCTTTCAGAGTGCCGATTGCCATACTCGCGGCTGCGCAAGCAAAGCTAAAAGCCTAATCCGACTTTTTAGTCTGATTCCCTTCTTTATCTGATAACTAGCTTGATGTATGAAAGCCAGCGCGCGTCGCAGTTACACATCGCCGTTCTCCACGATTTTTGTATCTTCATATGGTGCGACAACTCGTCGGTAAAATTCCTGTTTAATAGCTTCGAGAACGCCTATCGCTCGATTATAATTGAAGTATTTCGGAGCATACAATTTCTTACAGATACTTGTGACGATGTAATTCAAATCTCCGTCTACTTCCATTAATGGCTGTTGTTCTAAGATCTTCACAAGTTGCTCAATGCCGTTATCATATAATCTGCGTTTCTCAGCTTTTATATATGGCACAGTATCACCTCCACTATGTTTCTCGCTATTATTGTAGATATATTACTTTCAGCATATCAATATTATCGTGGAAAGAGCGATATCATGTTCTGATTATTCTTGCATGCAAACCGTGCACTGATCACGCTCAAAGAGTCACTGACTAGCGCTGAGTTATCCATACACCCATCGTTCAGATCGGGAATGAAGTATTTCCATAGCTAATAGATGGGGGGCTGACAGGAAATGTGGAAGCACAGAGGGTTCGCGAAAGCAATTGATTAAACAATCATTACATTTCACATTATTAAGAAATCTTGGAGGATCGTGGAGCATGTTAAATATCTTGGGTTTTAGGAAACATGGAAAAACATCTCCTCGCCAATCAATATAAACGACATCTTCACCCCCTCGACAGAAGAAGTGGGGGTTTTTTTGATCCGTGAATGTCAGGATATCTTGAAGGTAGACCCAGAGATTCGCTATGCTTGCCCCAGTAATTTTCGATTGTAATATCTTTTTGACACTTTTATCAAGTTTATGAGATACTTGCTTATCTGAAAAGACTCCACCTAAAGAATAGGAATTGATATCACTAGTTGTTGGGTAACAGAAACCAAACGGTACTTTTAACACATTGTTCACATAAGCAACTAGTTTTTCAACACCTTCATCAACTAGATGTGGGTTTAAGTAAGCAAGCGCATATGTTTTTAACCCGATTTTTTTCAGATATTGAATAGTCTGCACCTGTTTCTCCATGATCTTACGATGTTGTCGAAGTTGTTCACAAATCGCGGGATCCCAGTGATCCAGTGAGACACTTAGCAGATATAATCCCGCTTGTTTTAGTTTATAAAGGAGATAATGATTTGCAGTACCATTAGTGGTCATTGTGGCAACGAGTCCCTGATCGTCAGCATATTTCACGATGTCCACAATTTGGGGATGAAGAGTTGGCTCTCCACCAGTGAAGTAAACCACGAGAAACTTATTTTGTACTAATATATCCAGAATTTTTTTGGCATCTTCAAGTGGAATCATTTCAGATTTTTTTCGATGTATATCACACATCAGGCATTGGCAATTACACTGTGTGGTAACAGCAAAAACCGCGGTCTTATTGTAACCGTAGACGTATTTTTTCGCGGCTTCTTTCAACGTTACCATGTTTTTCCAGTTCTCCCAGGATCATAAGTGATCACAGTGTAGCATTTGTAAGGCTCCTCAATCTAAAGAATGCCTATTATACTTTATCGATCTAGCATTTTTTTAATTTTTGTGGTAAGTAACTGACTGAGTGCTTGTGCATCAATTTGTCCCCGATACTGTTTCATTAAAACGCCCATAAGTGGACCAATCGCAGATTGCTGACGAGTCATTATAAGGTTTTGATTTTCATTCAATACCGCATCAACCACGTCTTCTAGTTGTTCAAGGGGAATTAATTTTAAGCCAAGGGATTCAATTGCGATATGCGGGTCGAGTTGGTGATGTTCTACCATCCATTGAAGCACTTGAGGTATAGCTTCTTTTGCAACGAGATTAGCATCTACAACTGAAAACAAAGTGAAAAGCGATGACATCGAGAGGCTATCGACATCAATACCGTCTCGCCTTAAACTTCGTAAAGTTTCAGTTAAAGTGGCTGCGATGAAAGTGGGAGGTATTGACGTTTCCCGAGCAATACGTTCAAATAAGAAATTATACTTGGAATTTTGCAATTGAGACGCCAATTTTGCATTCAGATTATACTCAGCCTGTAGTCGAGCTAAGTGAATCTCTGGTGATTCTGGCAGGGTTTCTCTAATCCGTTCCAATCTCTGAAAAGTGATAGGTACAGGAGGCACATCAGTTTCTGGATACATTCTCGCTGCTCCTGGACGTGGTCGAGAATAATGCGTTGTCCCATCAAGAGTCGCTCCCCGAGTTTCAGCTGGAATCCCTTGAATAGCTTGTTGTGCTCGTGCGATAACAGCTAACAAGGCATCCTTCGCGGAACTAGCATCCGCTGCAACGAATACGAAGGCATCCGAAGTCTGAATATTGAGTTTGAGTTTAATTTGTGATACTTCTTCAATCGTAATTCCATAGGCTGGCATTTCGTCGCTGTGAAATATTCCTCCAACACGACCCCAAAACTTTGCATAATCAGAAAGCTCGGTACCAAATCGTAAGCCTGGAGCTAATTCATAACCTAGAAGATCATTAAAATTAGGTAATACTATTGCATAAACTTGAGCTCCCTGCTTTATGCTTTGTTTAATAAGTTGGCTTCTAGTCTTATTGAAAATCGAGGTGATATTGTGGAGATTCTCAGAGATATCCTCGATATGTACTCCACGGGATTGCAGTTCATCTCGGATCTCTAGAAGTGATAGTTGGCGCTGAACTTCATATTTGACAACTGTAGAGATCAGATTTAATTGTTGGACACCTTTAATCTCTGTGATTGCTCCATCACGAATAGAGATATTCAGATCTTGGCGAATTGTGCCTAAACCTCTTTTTACTCTGTTCGTCGCACGTAAGATTCTGCCTATAGCTAAGGCTACTTTTTGAGCGTCATCAGGGCTATAGATAACTGGCGCTGTAGTGACTTCGATGAGAGGTATGCATAACCGGTCAAGACGGTATGTCGTGATTGATGAGGTTTCATTAATTTTCCTGGCAGCATCTTCTTCTAGGCATATAGTATGTAGTTGAATAGGATGGTGGTCAACTTTTAGGTCACCACCAAGAGCTAAAATACAGCTTCTTTGAAACCCTGTTGTGTTTGATCCGTCGATTACAATCTTTCGCATTACATGGACTTCGTCGACAGGATGCGCGTTGAGCATCAATGCGATTGTTATTCCGATATCAATTGCTTCATCGCTTAAACGGTGAGGAGGTTCTTCATCAAGTTCCACAAGACAGGTGGAGTAGTTATCTGCGTGGTATTCATAACCTCGGCCTCGCTGGAATTCGAAGGCAGCAGCGGGATCAACAGTACCTAATTCACTTTGGGTTGGCCGAAGTCGGCGATAAACTGAGAACTCTGCATCTTGAGTTGAGAGGTTGGCTGTGCATGAGCAAAAGAGTTTGTGAATTGTATTGAGTTGTTGATGGATTCCTCGATTACACTCGCTATGGAGCGTAATTTTCGAGTCCTACTCTTAAGCCAATGCTTTGATAATTTTTTTGACGATTGTTCACACTTTATTCATCTCACAGGGATTGAAATGTTGAAATTGACTTCGAGTTTCTATCTCTCCCGCTATGTTTGTCAACAAGATGTCTTTTACTTTCGGGATGTTTTGTGTTTGACCAAAAGCCCACATCATCTTTATAACGGCGGTTTCTGGGAGCATATCGTGGAGAGGAAAGACTCCGAGATTCTGGAGATCCCGCCCCGTTGTATAAACATTCATGTTTACTCG
>JAOZHK010000015.1 GCA_026014905.1 Candidatus Bathyarchaeota archaeon | reverse complement strand
GACGCATGGGAATCACAATCTTGATGACACCGTATTCGCCACTCTCGACATGGTCGATATCTTTCAGCGGTACATCAAGTGGGATAAGGGTTTGAAAGAAGAAGCCGAGGTTATCGCGTAATTCAGGAGTGGCCTCCAAGACATCTTCGAGCTCTTTTCGTGTTCCCTTCCGTAAATCGACTTGTAATACGTCGCGTTCTACTTTGACTATGAAATGGGGTTTATTAATCTGGAATAGTACTTTATTAGACGTCAATAAACATCACAATTTTCAGGTTTATAGTGTATTTTGTGTCATACTAATATCAAAAAGGTTTCGGAAGTATCTCGAGATACTGATTCATCAGTTATTGATTATCGAGCGTAAAGCACACAAATGGATCTGAAGGATTGATTGCTAGACTCCAGATGTGCGTATAGTATTGAAGAATGTACCTTTGACAAGTGAATCAAATGCGTCAGTTAATGATTTACCCCGAATCGTTACCGACCGAGGACGACCCATTCGTGACCACTTCCGCCATTCCAAGGTTGAAGACGCATCGAATCATCGATTATTAAATGTAGTTTATCACGTGCAAGGTTATTGGTCCGACATGTTTCACCCTGCATTCAGTGTTTACTTGTAGTTAGCTAGCGCGAGGCCAGATACACATTGAGAAACCCTCGCAAAGAATTCCAGCGAGCCGTGTTGATGTTCAGTCCGAAGAGCTCTTGGAGATGAAGAGGGTGTATTGCTTGCTTTTTGCGGGTTGAAACGATGACGATCCCGTGAACTTGGCATACACTTCCACGGTATCAAAGACGTTAGGAATCCGATCGATGAAACTATCCATATCTTGCACGCGCCACCGGATCTGGTAGGACCCGTCAGTCTGCGTTAGTCCCCATGCCATGGGATCATCTTTGAGAAAACCACGGTCACTGTCATACAGGGTGATCTGGGCGTTACTCACGCCAGCGTCGCCACACAAGAGTTTCCCGCGAAATGTAATCGTGGAATCGGGTTCGAGCAGAGAGTTCTGGCGACCCCGGAGGGGATTCTCCAGAATCAACGTCGTCTGAAACGCAGGAATTGTGCGCGCAGCCGATTGATCAATGGTGAGGTCGTCGATTTTCGCGTCATGACAGTTCTGAATGGCGCGGATGGCGCTTAAACAGTCAGGTTTCGTCTCATGGGCTTCGCTAACGGCGAGCGTCTGAAGCCTGGCACCTTGTAATATGAACCGGAACTTATCATTCTTATCGCGATAGACTTTAAATCGAGCGGGAGGCATACGTCACCCCTCTAACTGCGGGTTGCTCTATAATCACCTAATCTTCGTCGTCATTTATATAATCTGTGATCCCTCAATTCCACGAAACATCACCTGACATACACGTGTTGAAAACTTCTGAGATAATAGAATTAAGACGCAAAGATGCTGGGTAAAGCGATGCAAAAATACTAGTGAAGAGACGTCTTCTATGATATGCTAACGTTTCATACAAAACCCTTTTACACAGAATTTGTGCATGAAGGCATCACGATTACCCGTGATTTCCGACAGGCGTGCGAGGACGCGCCCCAAATAATAGGACATAAATAGATGAAGGCCATTTGTATTTTTTGAGGATAAACCCTTGAGTCAACAAAGTGATTCCCGAATGTTAGAAATCATCATCAACAAGATTCATTGTATCGAAGAAGAAGGTATCGATTGGTTGGGTACTGATAAATTCTACGCTGAAATTGAAATTGACGATGGTAAACACCCTACACAAACCGTCAAATTACCAGAACCTGTATCACCAGCGGCATATCAATCTTTCATTCCTCTAAACGAAGGACAAATCGTTGATATCAGTAAGAGTATCTACCGCGTCGACAATGTCGGTCCCTATATCAAAATCAAGATTACAGGCTTTGATCAAAGCGACCCAATAATTAGCCCGGAGGATGCAGTTATCGGCGTATGTCAAGTGCAATTCAGCGAAGCCGAAAACTGGGGAAAAGGCACCCAACACAAAGCCCCTTGCCAACTGGAACAAGCCGGACAAATTAAAAGCGGCGTCGATATCTACTATACGATAAAATAACGCAACTCGCCAACTCAGCCCTACGCACCGTGCGTGAGGCTTTCCTCATTTTTTTCTTTTTCCATTGTAACTAGCGCGCGCGTCACCGTCAATTACAATATTTCATGTTGAATGAGTAGGTCGAGGCAGATTTTCATGGCATGGTCACAGTACTGATAACAGCGCGCTTTCCGCTCCTCGGTATGAAATTTGTTGACACGGAGTAAGTCACCGATTAATTCCCCGCAGATTTCCGTCCCAAATCGACTTTTAAATTGACTCAGAAAGTCGTGGGCAATTGCATACGCGGGTTTATTACTTTCATGAGCGGGTTTTCGGCGGCCCCACACGAGATCTAAGGCTGCGACGCTACCTGTGACTGCGCCACAGACACTTTGATGACTGCCTCCGATACCTCCACCAAAACCTGTCAGTATAGAAACGGCGTGACTGGGAATATCAGTCTTGACGATTCCATGAATCGCGAGAAAGGTCCGTTCAGCGCAATTGAGTTTCTCGTCGGCATATTGTTGATGAATGTCTTCCAGTTTTTCGATCAATTCGTCGTGACTCATTGATGCTCCTCACCGTCGATAACACTCAGGCTTTATATGACTTTCCTCCAATTGGGTGTTAGAAGTGCACAGAACGCAGGATATGAGCGATGGTGATTACAGTGAGAACAAATCAAACACAATTAGTCAAAATCTCCGTGGTCGGCGAAGTGGCGAGCCCCGTCTTTCGACGATCCCCATATCGAATCTCCCATGATGGACATCCACTGGTCTATCCTGGAGTCGGTGGAATAACCTATAATATTCGTGTCGGCGACTTGGCCACCGGATGGATGGCCGACCATGTGGAACCCGGCGTGAGTCTCGAGAATAAAGAAAAAGAGGATCGATTCCCCCATGGACCGAACTATGCCCTGAACGTGCTATCGTGTGTGGGCAATGAAGCCACCATCATCACCGGCGATCAAAAAGGCGCCAAAGGCGTGGTCACGGGCAAACATGGAGGCATTGAGCACGTCATGATCGATTTTACTGAAGAAATCATGGAGGGCATGGTGATCGGCGACAAAGTGATGATCAAAGCATACGGAGTCGGACTCCAACTCAGCGAGTATCCGAACATTAAAGTTATGAATATCGATCCAGAGTTTCTTGAAGCCATCGACATCACCACGCAACCTGAATGTCTAGAGGTCCCCGTCACGCATATCGCCCCAGCCAAAGTCATGGGATCCGGGCTCGGTTCTAATCATGCCTATTCAGGCGATTACGACATTCAACTCTTTGACGAAGAAACACGTCAGGAATACGGGCTCGAAGACCTACGTTTAGGCGACCTGGTCGCAATCACGGATGCCGATCACTCCTATGGCCGGATCTATAAAAAAGGCGCCACGTCCATCGGCATCATTTCCCATACCGACTGCATTATCTCAGGCCATGGACCCGGTGTGACGACGCTGTTCACATCAAGTACCGGAGCTCTACGTCCCACAATCTCCTCGAAAGCAAACATCGCAACCATCTTGAAATTACGGTAAGAATCTCAACCAGTCTGAGACGCTGGCTACCCAGACAAAGAACCTCAGTTCATGTCATAATTAAATAGCCACGCGCGCGAAGTATTGATTCACGTTACACATAGTGAGTATACGTTACATGCGGTCAAAGCGTTGTCGAATTGATGAAAAGGTGGTAGAATCGGAAATAAATCCACGTTTTTCGAGGATTGTACGTCGCATTTGCCACGAATCCCATCGGGGGTTGCCACATTCACGATCGGGGCATTCACCGTTCCGGGGACAGACGTCACGGCAATAACTCAAGGGCACAACCACGTCATTCTTGACACTACAGAACATGCGCCCTTCAAGGTTCCCCATAAACACTCTCACCGCCTATAAATATCATTTATTTAAACATTAATGTACGTACTTTATACATATATATTATGTTCTTTAAATTTCTTCAATCATAGCTCCATCCCATAAATCCGATACGGCGTATAGGCACGCGCATGATCACGTGAGCAACAACGCAGGCAATGAACAAAAATGAGGGGCACCCAAGCACTTAGCTAGGGCTGTAGGGGTGCTCTGCGACGACATCGTCGTCGAGTTCAACGCCGAGACCGGGTGCGGTGGGTGGAATGATGTATCCGTTCTCGAATCGAATGGGCTGCTTGAGAATCTCGGCTTGAAGGGGCGAGACGTTAAACTCTTGGATGAGAAAGTTGGGACTGCAGGTATCCAACTGGATCGCGGCCGCCGCAGCGACGGGGCCACAATACATGTGAGGCGCGATGGCGGCGTAGTGGGCTTCAGCCATGCCTGCGATTTTCTTGGATTCCAGGATGCCGCCACAGTGACCTACATCCAGTTGGAGGATTTGGGCGGCTTGCTTTTCCAGCACGTGGGCAAACTCGTATTTGGTGATGAGGCGTTCCCCGGCGGCGATGGGGATGCTGGTGTGGGCGGCGACGCGCGCCATTTCATCCACATTCTCTGGGGGTACCGGTTCTTCAAACCAGAAGAGGTCATATTTCTCCAAGATTTTGGCTACGCGTATCGCGCCATAGGTGGTGAATTGCCCGTGTGTGCCTAAGCCAATTTCCACGTCATCCCCGACGGCATCACGTATCTTTTGACAGATATTCGCGACGCGATTGATCGCTTTGAGTGAAAAATCTCGGGGACTGGGAAAGAGTGGCGTAAAGGGATCAAACTTGAAGGCGGTGTAGCCTTGATCCCGCATCTCGGTCGCGATGCGTCCCGCGTCTTCCGCGGACTGTGTCGCGGCATTAAAGGGCATATAGGAATAGCCGCGCAGCTTGTCATGAAATGCGCCACCTAGCAAATTATAGACTGGTTGCTTCAAGGCTTTGCCCACGATGTCCCAGCACGCCATCTCAATCGCGCTCAAGGCGGGGGTCGACGTCATGCCGGGATGGCGGAAGTCGTGGTCCGTTGCATAGATGCGTTGCCAGAGCCATTCGATCTTGAAGGGGTCGGCTCCAATCACGAATTTGTTGGCTAAATCTTCAATGATGCGGATCTGCGACGCTTCGCGTCCAATATTTCCGGTACTCCATTCACCGATGCCTTCCAAACCCTCATCTGTGATGAGTTTGACGAATAACCAGAAACGGCCACCCTGATAGGGAGGGATATTCCCGACGAGAAAGGTTTTAACTTCAGTTATTTTCACGATAGATCTCCGACAACGATATGGTCATGGCGGATATTAAGCTTGTAGATCGCATTGAAATACACAGTCAGCCATGCGGGTAATACGGGTAATCTGAGTGGTGTTGAAGCAGTTACTGAATGTGTACAATAAGAATGAGCTGTAAGCGCGAAAAATCGTGATCTTTCTTCTATTTATGCCGCTGAGTATTTGCCTTTACTCGTCATCACAATCTTCTTCAGCAGATATTGTTTTTTTAGTAGAGGTAGGTGTCAGGAAATTCTCTTCCTGTAGATAGCGGGTCGAATGAGTCAGGGAAAAGACATACTGTCGTTTCCGTGCAAGGGCATCTATTTTCGGCATGGTAGACAATCAGTGGATAGCATAAATAAGGATACAGAAAGTAGTCTTCGCATAATTATTATGAATCAGCATGGCATACAAATGTCGCGCGCGTTTGAAAGGCACCTGCGTCTGATCAGAGCGCCCCTGCACATTCCAAAAAAACAATTTTGAAATAGTTGCATGCTTAAGAAGATGTCATGCCATTGATATCTTTAGCTCGTGAACCGAGTCGATATCAATCCGTGTCTCGAGCCTTACAATTGATTCAATCCGATATCGCTACAAGTCTGGCGAAGCCTCGTTGCATTCTTATTAAACCGAATTTTGTATTTGATAGTAAGCAACTCTGTGCGACGCATGTTGATACGACCCGTGCAATCATTGATTGTCTGCAAGCCTACAATCCCAAAGAAGTGATCATCGCGGAAAGTTCCGCGCAAAGTGCCACACGAGCCTTCACCAATTATCACTACCACCAACTCGTCAAGGAGTATGGGATCGAGTTAGTAGATCTCGATGACGATGCGTATGATGAAGTGTCCATTTTTACTCGACTGAAAGAGGGACAGTTTGGTACAACCACTGTGCGGGTGTCGAAGACCGTGCTTGACGCGGAGTATCGCGTCTCACCCGCCGTCATGAAAACGCATGACACGGTGATCGTGACATTAAGTGTAAAGAACATCGTTATGGGATCCGTGCTCGATAAAACGCGCATGCATCAAGGCTATGAAGCCATGAACTTCAACCTGTATAAAATCGCGAAACTCGTCCCCGTGCACCTCGCCGTGATCGATGGATGGCAAGCGATGGAAGGGAACGGTCCGGTCAGAGGCAGCGCAGTTGACGCGCACACCGTACTCGCCAGTACGGATTTCATCGCCGCTGATATCATCGGCGCGGAGTTGATGGGCTTTAACCCAGAGAATATCGGATATCTCCAATACGCCGCGGGATGCTACGGATTTGATCCGCTCGGCGTGGGTGACCGCGAGAAGATCACGTTGGTCGGTGAATCCCCAGAAACACTGCGTCGCACGTTTCGACCCCATGACAGCTATCGAGACCAATTAGCGTGGCAGATTCCTGAAACACTGATTCCCACCATGAACGCGATACTGAATGTCGCAGGATCATAGCTGTACAACAGAAAGGATTAGAAAGGTTTGTCAGTGAGGAGGAAGCGATGGTGAACTCCTTGATCGATACGCACTGTCATCTTGCGCAGGATGATTATGATCGAGACAGAGCGCAAGTCCTTGCACGATGTCAACAAGACATGCGTGCGGTCGTCACGTGCTGTGCCCATCCCAAAGATTTTGCACTAACGATGCAATTAGTGACACAATATCCCGGTTTCCTATTCGCGTCAGCGAGCATCCATCCCCAATACATTATGCTATCAGATCAGGACATCTCGGAGTATATTCATAAGATCCGAACCAATAGATCGAACCTTGTCGCTATTGGAGAAACCGGCCTAGATTATAATTGGGTCACCGACCAGCCGGGACAAGCCCGCCAAAAACACCTCTTTCAGCAATTCATTAGTCTTGCCCAGGAGCTGCAGTTACCACTCGTCATTCATAGTCGGGATTCGACAGAAGACGTGGTCGAGATCCTGGAAGCGCATACGCTCAAACAGGTGCAACTGCATATGTTCACCAAGCGCCCACTATTACAGCGTGTCATCCGGAACGGGTGGCTGATCTCCGTGAATACCTTGCTGCTGCGCAGTAAAACCGTGAGAAAAATTGTGCGAGACTGCCCACTCGAACAACTCCTCCTCGAAACGGACGCGCCATGGCTGGGCATAGGCGCGGATGGAGGAATCAAATCCAAATATGAAGTACGCAATGAACCACTTGCAGTCCAGCACGTCGCAGCGAAAATCGCGGACATCAAACATATGGAAAAAACAGAGGTAGCCGTGCAGACCGGGAAAAATGCCTGCACCTTCTTTCAACTTTAACGTCTGAATTGACGTCTTAAGGAACGTATTTCTCCGGATTCTTTTCGAACGCGCGCTTACATCCAGGCGCACAGAAGTAATAGGTCGTACCTTGATACGTCGTCGTCCATTTCGCGGTTGCTTCATCAACTTCCATATTACATACGAGATCTTTCGCCATGCATTCACCTCCTATCGATCAGTTTCCATGAAACATTAACTCGCACGGAGAGGTGACATCTCCCGTAATCGTTCCACCAGTGGGGGAAGCGTCTCAATGAGATACGTGATATCCTCGGGGGTATTGAATTTGCCGAGCGAAATACGGAGACTGCCATGAATATCTTCAGGCCGTACCCCCAATGCTAGTAAGACATGGCTGGGTTCTCCCGATCCTGACGAACATGCCGAACCGGTTGAGGCGGCGATCCCCGCATCGTTTAACAAGAGTAGGAGAGCTTCGCCTTCAATATATGCGAAGCGAAAGTTGGCAATATTGGGTAAGCATTGGGTGCGATGCCCATTTAAGTAGGTGTCCGACAGCTGCAGGATCTCGTGAATAAGCTGTTCGCGGAGCGCGGCTATGCGCTGACGCTCAGGCTCCATGTCCTGTGTCCGAAGTTCCACTGCTTTCGCGAAGCCCACGATGCCGGGCACATTCTCTGTACTGGATCGCAAACCAAATTCATGGCCCCCGCCATGCAAGAGCGGGTCAAGGTGAATGCCCTGTCGAATGAACAGGGCGCCCACACCTTTTGGACCATAGAGTTTGTGGGCATTCATGGTCATGAGATCAATGCCCGTGTGTTGGACATCGATCGGGATCTTGCCAAAACTTTGCGCCGCGTCTGTATGAAAGAGCGCATCATACTGATGACAAAGTTGACTGACCGCATCCAAGGATTGGAGCGTGCCAATCTCGTTATTGGCATGAATAATCGAGACCAGATTGACGCCCTCTTGAAGCGCGGACTCAAGCGCATCAAGTTGCACGAGTCCCACGTGATCGACTGGTAAATATGTAATCTGGTACCCCTGGCTCTCCAGCCATTTTGCGGAGTTTAACACACAATCATGCTCGATAGTCGACACCGCGATATGGGTCTGCTGTTTCCCGCGGGCAAAGGCAAAGCCTTTCAGCACCAAGTTATTCGCTTCCGTCGCGCTCCCGGTAAAGATAACTTCTTTCGCGTCGGCATTCATGAATGAGGCAATTTGTTCTCGTGCCGCATCGATCGCGTCTCGCGCCTGTAAACCAAACGTATTGATGCTCGAGGCATTCCCATACACGCCGGCGAAGTAGGGCGTCATAGCGTCGAGCACACGTGAATCCATGGGTGTCGTAGCAGCATAATCGACATAGATAGAATCCAAAGTTAACTTCCTCAGCTTAGTGCTTTTTCGCATTGCGGTCTTTGAACCGATGTTTGGGTGGGACAATCGTGACTTCCGTGTCAGCAGGTATTGAGGTTGTGATCCAAACGTTTCCGCCAATTACGGCGGCATTCCCGATTTCGGTTGAACCACCCAGTAGAGTCGCGCCGGAGTAGATGACGACGTTGTCGCCGATGCTGGGGTGCCGTTTGCGCCCCTTGATGATCTGTCCGCGTTCATCTTTGGGAAAACTTAAGGCGCCTAAGGTGACACCTTGATAGATTTTGACGTTATCCCCGATATCCGCGGTCTCTCCAATGACCACTCCCGTTCCGTGGTCGATGAAAAAGTTTTTTCCTATTTGCGCGCCAGGATGAATATCGATGCCTGTTTGGGAATGCGCGTGTTCACTCATGATGCGGGGGATCAAAGGCACGCCGCGTAGATAGAGTTCGTGCGCGAATCGATAGGTCGCGATAGCGAGGACGCAGGGATAACTCAGGATGACTTCATCGGTGCTTTTCGCGGCAGGATCGCCATCGTGGGCTGCTTGAATATCACCGCTGAGTAGCACACGAATCTCTGGGATCTGTTCTAAGACTTCTTTGACAACGATGTGCGCGCGCGTGCGACAGACATCTTCGGGACACTTGTCGATCCGGCGGCAGATGTATTTGAGACTTTTATCCACTTCTTCGACGAAGCGATAGTAAATGGAATGCAGGATATTGCCGAGAAAGAAGCGGGTGTTGGATTGCGCAACTTCGTGTTTTCCCCAATACCCGGGAAACACGACCGTGAGGAGATCTTCCAGCACCTCGATCACAACTTGTTTGGAGGGGAGGTCTTTACCCTCCAAGTGATTGATGCCACCATAAACCTCGTAGTTTTCCATGATTTGCTCAATTAAGGCAGGTAATCCCTCTACAATCCAGTTGATTTCTTGCACTTCTTGTTTCTGGAGTAATTCCAGCAGAAAATCGGGGTCCCATGCTTCACTACGGATAGTACTCGAATTTCGGGTATTTGACTTGGTCAACTCATATTTACTCCGATAAATGACTGAATAATGGCGTGCTCAGATATCGTTCACCATTGCTTGGGATAATGACTACAAGAAGTTTTCCCTTATTCTCCGCACGCTTGGCGACTTCCAGCGCTGCAAAGGTTGCCGCGCCCGATGAGATGCCCACGAGTAATCCTTCTTTAACCGCGAGGAGCCGCGCGGTTTGTATAGCCTGCTCATCAGTGACTTGGATCACTTCATCAATCAGATCCACACCGAGGACATCGGGTACAAATCCGGCGCCGATACCCTGGATTTTATGCGGACCGGGTTTACCACCACTGAGGACTGGCGAGTTCCGGGGTTCAACCGCGATGGCTTTGAATTCGGGTTTCAAGGGTTTAATGTACTCAGCCACTCCCGTGATCGTGCCTCCTGTTCCGACGCCCGACACGAGAATATCCACTTCCCCGTCGGTATCCTTCCAAATCTCCGGTCCAGTGGTTTCACGGTGAATCGTGGGGTTCGCGAGATTTTTAAATTGCTGCGGAATAAAGGTGTGATCAGCATCTTGTGCGAGTTCTTCCGCTTTGGTAATCGCGCCTTTCATGCCTTCCGATCCCGGTGTTAGGATGAGTTCGGCACCATAAGCTTTTAACAGCTTTCTTCGCTCGATGCTCATGGTGTCAGGCATCGTTAATTTGAGGCGGTAGCCTCGGGCTGCAGCAACCATCGCTAATCCGATGCCGGTGTTTCCACTGGTGGGTTCGACGATGATTTTATCCTGAGTTAGAATGCCCTGTTCTTCGGCTGTTTTGATCATGCTGTACGCAATACGATCTTTTACACTGCCTCCGGGGTTTTGAAACTCAAGTTTGGCAAGAATGGTACACTGGGCTCCTGCGGCTAATCGGGTTAATTGCACTAGAGGGGTGCGTCCAATAACTTCGACGATTGAAGAATAGATGTGTTTCATTTGAAGTCCACTCGATGCTATAACAATGTTATAACTGGTAGTTTTATAGTTTTCTCTCGAATCGTGCGCACAAAACAAATCTGGTAAACGATTCATTTCCGTAACTGCCATTCCTGATTTATATAGATAACGGACATAGTCAACAGAAGGCGTGCGTACAACGAACATATACGGAAGGCAAGAAAGCATTTTATAATTTTATCGCCTTAAGATAACCACACAGTAGTTGATGATAGTTATGAAAATCAGCGTCACGGACATCCAACAACGCATGCAAGAACATATTCAAGAATTAAACTGGGAACCCGCGTTTCAACGCGGCGTCGAGCAAAAGAAATACGCTGTAGATACACAGGATAAACCCGCGATTAAAATCGCGATCGGCAACATGCCGCTCGAGTATGACCTCTGGCAGGACCTGAGAAATCCCGCAACCATCGGACGCTATCCTGTCAGCCTGCGAGAACTCTGGGAATTCTACGCCCATCATCGGAAGAAACGCGTCGACGAGTATGGGCGACAAACCATTTTTCAAGTTCCCCGCGAGTTTTCAGTTGCGCAGAAACAGTATCAGCGAGCGGTCATTATCTCTGTCATGCTTCCCTTCTCGACGGACCTGGTCACCCAATACATCCATCACGTGAATCAACAGGCAGGATCCAGCCACACCTATACCCGAATGTACGAAGACGTCAATGCAATGGCAGATCGGGGCATTGGCAATTTAGCCATTGATCTCGTGAATAAGGATCGCGCGGTCCTGGCAATGGATAACGCGACCGTTGAGGAGGTCTCGGAGGAAGCGGTACCACAAACCCATCAAGGCGCCTCCCATGGGCCCTCGAAACAAGTCAATTATCCGCAAAAAAGCATCGCGCTGCTCATGGGACTCGGTCAATTTGGCATTTCGCGCATCGTGTTTCGTGATGAACTCGTGAACAGGAAAGTCGAACGATTTATCGGCCCCCTACGATCCATCGTCCTGTTCGATCGAGAGGAAGTGACAACAGATGGTCAAGGCGAGATCATGTATCCCACGCAAGCATGGCGAGCGTTCGTAGGGAAACTCACCGATTACCGGATGACCGATTCCGCCATCAACAAATACCGTTTCTGTACATACATCCCCCTCAAAGATGAGGGCTGTGGAAAATGTCTCACTTGCTGTCCATCGCAAGCCCAAATCAACTCCGCACCGTTACCAACAGGAACCTATTCGGATCGGGTCCAAGCCCAAACGCATCGATTTTGGGAAGGTCAATTACAATTCGACTACGGACGCTGCTGTGAAGATCGGGGTCAGATGCGAAACCTGTTACCCGAATGGTCGTGCTCGCGATGTGTGTCCATTTGTCAGGCCGAGGGTGTCCGACGACGCTATGCGGCTGAACACTATTATCGTAAGATGCAGGAATTAACGACAAACAACAACGCATAAGACCATATCGACATAATATACTACAGGAGCAAATGCAATCCATGATGACGCATAAAGAACGGTATTTAACCGCGATTCGACATGAGATCCCGGATCGCGTTCCAGTGAGTGCTGGACTGGACGCCAAATTTAAGGAGAGGCTCACGGGACGCAAACATGCGCAAGCAAAAAGTTACATTGGAGGGGGCGTACCCATCTCCAAAGACACCATCATGACCGATTACGAAGTGTTGGAATGGAACCAGCAAATCGCGAATGACGCAACACGGAAACTGGGAACCGATGCCTTTGTCGTATCCGATTATTGGCTCTGGCCAAAAGGCTACGAACCCCGATACTTGGATAAGTACACGTTTGTCGATTGGTGGGGCAAAGTCTATCGGCTTGAGCCAAAAGTCGGCATTAATTACTGGGTGGATGGCATCATCAAAACAGAGGAGGATCTGGATACCTTTACCCCGCCCGATCCCGACGAAATCAATTACGATCTCATCGATTTCGTCGTGAAAGATGCGAAAAACGGTGACTACCCGGTGATAGGGGCGATCCATCTTGCGGGGATGTTCCCCTACCTGATGATGGGTGGCATCGATAAGTTCAGCATTAACCTCTACGCTAAACCGCGTTTTGTGGAAAAAGTGCTCAACATGGTGACGGATGTCCAAACGAAAATCGCCCAGCGGATGCTCGAGCGGGGTGTCGATGTGATCTCCGAGAGCGATGACATCGCGGGAATAGACGGACCGTTTTGGCCCCCACGGCTGATGAAACAATATCTCTGGCCACCGATCCAACAGGTCGTCGAGATGGCGCATAGCAAAGGAGTAGCCTATACCAAACACTCGGATGGGAACTTGATGCCGATTCTCGAGGAATTTATCGAGTTTTGTGGATTCGATGGCATTAATCCCATTGAACCTCAATGTATGGACTTGGCGGAAGTCAAACGTCGCTTTGGGCGACGCGTCTACATTAAAGGTAATGTCGACATTACGTGGGTGATTCCGTATGGAACAGAAGACGATGTGCGTCATGACGTGCGTCGCGCGATCGATCAGGGGGCGAAAGGCGGTGGATTCATCCTCGCCGAAAGCAATTCATTCCATCCTCACTGTAAATTTGAGAACATTCTCACGTATGTCGACGAAGCGCATAAATATGGTGTCTATCCCTGTGGAAAAGTGGAGGCCGAAGGATGACCCAGTCAGCAGAACTACTGCAATCGTTGACACAAGCCATGATCAACCTGGATCTTGACGCGGTGAAGACCCAGTCAGAACACGCCGTCACGCAAGACATCGTCTCCCAAGGCATTATCGCGAGTCTGGGAAAGGGCATGCAAGTGGTGGGTGAACGATTTGCCAAAGGCGAGTACTTCCTCTCGGAGTTAATCTGGGCGGGACAAATTATGAAAGAGGCGATGGACATCATTGGACCCACCTTAACCGCGACGGACAGCAAATCACAAGGGAAGATCGTGTTTGCGACCGTGGAGGGAGATTTGCATGATATCGGAAAAAATATCGCGATCTCGATGCTACAATCCGCTGGATTTGAGGTGATCGATCTGGGCGTCGATGTCCCCGCGTCGCGTATTATCGAGACCGCGAAAGCGGAAGATGCAGATATCATCGCGCTGAGTGCTCTACTCAGCTTTGTTGAACCCTATGTGATTAAGACCGTTCAAGCGATTCGCGACTCGGATATTGGCGGAACCATTCGGATCCTGTTAGGAGGACGAATTCTGGATAAAGGGAAAGCCGAAGAATTTGGAGCCGATGTATTTGCCCGAGACGCGTGGGAAGGTGTCGCCCAGGCCAAAGCACTCATGAAACGTCGAGTCGAGCATTAAGAGACAGCCCAAAACATCTTCGGTGTCACGCGAGAGGCAGTGGACTTTTCCCGGCCATATCGTGATAACGGCTTGGTTAAATGGCGATGGGCGCTGAGCGGCGGGAGATACACGCCTGGTGATAACGTTCGTGGAATCGGAACTGCGATTTTTTTTGCATCGGGTTCACGAATATTACATTTTTTGCAGCGAAAGCCTTTCTGGTAGCCCATAGAGGTTAAGCGCTTTTGACACTGCTGGCAGGATGGGTTATGGTACGCGATAATGGGCTGGAGAGTAAGAGTGTCCAATTTCTCCACGTTGAGGGTGGTTGGAAGGTGAGGTGAGGGTGCGCGCACCCCGCCATAAACACGCACGTGGTCTCCAGGACACAGTTGCCGGATGATATTGCGGAACTTCTTGGTCGGTTCATAAGCGGCGCAGTCCATCTCACCGCTGGTATCTTTGATTTGAAAGATGACATGGCGACCCGGTACAAGCTGGGGAGGGCGAATCACGTGACCCTGAATAACAAGAGGATGATAGGGTAACGCGGTGCTGATTAACGAGACTGCAGGGAAATGGGCGTCCGTCCCTTGATTGGTTCGAAAGATGATCCAGCGTTCAATGTCTTCGTTAATCTGAAGCATCTGAAACGCGTTCTGGACGTCGAGTGCAGATTCTCCGCGGATCCCCAGGAGAATGGGGTCTGGCCCTCGAGGAGTGAGGAGGATCCGTTTGTTTGAATAATCGATGTTATTGAAGGTATGGATGTCCGGACATTGATCCATCGTCGTGATGGAGTGAGGGGTGATGTGTCGAGGTGTCCCTAAATTCGTGGGGACACGATAGGCAATTAATTCATAGGTGTGATCCTGCGGTAAGGTTTCGCCAATCGCTGCGACAGCTCCAATGAATCCCCGCCGTTTTTTAAATCCTATCGCGGTACATGAATAGCGTTGAATCAGTGTAAGTGCTGATTTCATGGTCGCGATACCTTGAATCGCTGTTCTCGCGAAATCTGTAAAGTCAGGCGGGACGTTGGGACCATAATACAATACGATGCCTGGATGGGTGGATGAAGCGGTTAAATCAGCACTGTGTTCTACAATGTCGATGATGGTGTCAAAGAGTTGTGAGACCAACGGATCGGTTAGGGTAAATCGAAGGCATAGAGCCCCATTTCCCCGGGTTTTCCACGGAACATTCGGGTTTAATCGGATTAGATTCGGGTAATCCACAAAGTTGGCACCAAGTTGTGTTAACTGTTCGACTAAGAGAGCCGCAGTATACGTGGTGCACCCTTTCAGTGCGGAATCTGTATCATCAAATCCAAGGTGAAATGTTGCCATAGACTTGTTTTCCAAGAGCTCAAAATCTATTAATGGAAATCGTTGAACCGCGTATTGCTTAACGAGCTGTTAGATAGCTACCCGAAAATCGCTCCCAGCTTGGTGATAAATTGGTGGAAAGATGTATGTTGAAATTGCAGGGCGTGCTGAGATGCTTCGGTATCGTACCAATCAAAGTATCCATATTCTGCAGGGTATTCTACTTCTCCTGGCACGCCAAATCCTTTGAAAACGCTTTCAACGAAGGTGTTCCCTGTCATCTGCCATGAGGTTCCCCCTGCAATGTTGAAGATGTGATTTGCGGCTGGGTGTTCAATGGCCGCCGTGACAGCTGCAATAACGTCCTCACGTGCAATAAACTCCACGCGTTGATCCGCTTTGAATTGCACAGGGGATGGAAATTCAAAGGGAACGGCAGCGTAGATCCCGGAGATGCGGAGCATCGTATACTTGATATGGCTTTGTTGAACGACCGCTTCGGCCATGATTTTGCTTCGCGAGTACGTGTCACTGGCATGAAGCTTGTGATCGATGGTGATGGGGTGCGTCTCATCCTGGGTGCGACCATAGACGGAGACGGAGGAGGAAAAGATCAGGGACGCTTTGGAGGTGGCTAACAAGGCTTTCGTGAGTTGCTCGGTACCATCGACATTGACCTGAAGGGTTTTCTGTGGATTCTGTTCACTGTAGGGCGGAAGGATGGCGGCTAAATGAAGGGCGACATCGACGCCATCACATGCTGCTTGGATTTGATGAGGATCAAGAATATCGCCTTTAAAGATTTGCAGGTTAGGAAGATTGGTGAGCGCATTATAACTGACATGGGGCAGGTCGAACACATGGACTGCATGCCCTTGATTAACGAGGGCATGAACGACGAGGGATCCAAGTTTCCCCGCACCGCCTGTCACGAGAATCCGCATCGAGGGGACCTCTTAGGTGGTCGCGTATTCAAAACTCCGCCAAAAAATTTCAAGTTTTTTGACAGGAGCTTCTAACTGGGCAAGGTGTGCGGCGATTGCATCACGTTCATGGGCGGTCGCGATACGATGGAGGTTCGTGGCTGCGGCTGTGATCTCTTTGACAATCGCTTGTCCTTTTGCTGAGCGGACCATGATTTTTTTGCGGGATGCACTGATGCTTTTGACCACCGCTTGGAGCGAGGAGATGATCGCTGGTTCATCAGGTAGCGTCATGGAGGGTACCAGTTCAAGTACTTGTTGACAGAGGGATTCAGCTTCGCTGAGGGAATCAGACATTGGTGGGAATTACCTCCTTACGTGGCCTCAGGTTTCTTGGCGAGCTCTTCAAGCGTGACCGTGACTGTCTCTTGATAGTCAGTGGGTTTAAATCGGGGCTTGGTTCGGGCAAAGGCTCGTCGCATGAGGTATCCTGGATGATGCGCGCGATATCGTCGTTGGAGATAGCGTTCACGAGGACCGGGGGTGGCTTCAATGAGTTCATAGCTCGCGGAGCCTAAGCCTTGTCTGATCGCGGCATTAATGGTTATCCATTGAGAGAGGGGCTCTTTTTTAATGAAGGTAAACTTCTCGTTACCTGCTTTCCACGCTTCACCGGGCACGTCATCATCATAGGGGCGACTGCCTTGAACGGCCGCTGTTGCAACGGAAGCATTCAAACAGGCCATGTCAATCGCAACAATGTCCCGTGACGCGAAGACTCCAAGGTTGGGGAGAATCGAGGCATCGCTGTGAGGCAGACAATCGCACATCGGAGAAATATCGATCGCGTAGTTGATGAACCCGACATGATCAGTCCCGAGATAGTTGATGAAGCCTTTCGCGGCGTCACTAATCACTGCGGGGAAGAAGACGCCCATTTTTGTGTCTTCAGGTTTGAGAACGACTCCACAGGCGGCGCGCAGACCGCATTCGTAGCAGCCAATACAGGTGCTGCGATCCCATTGGGCATAGGGTTTGTCTTGGACGAGGGAAAATGATCCGGTAGGACAGTTCTCACTGCATCGCTTGTAGACTGGGCAGTCTTCGCCGATGCATTTTTCTGGATGAAAGTCGTAGGCGGGAGCGCCCCATTCTGGGTGTTGGAAGAGGTGTACGAGGCTTTTGCCTTGTTTCGATGAGCAGCCGATCCCCATGTTTTTCAAAGCGCCACCATAGACGCCTTCGGGATGCCCTTTGAAGTGGGTGAGCATAATCATGGCATCGGCATTGGCGATAGCCTCGGCGAGATAGGCGACTTTCAGGAAGTCCCCGTCGACGGGGACTTGGACATCATTCAATCCGAGCAGTCCATCTGCGCCTACAAAGGGACAGCCTAGGGTTTGAGAGGTGAATCCGTTTCGTGTTGCGGTTTGCAGGAGATCCGCGCCTGTTCCGCGTGATACCATGTAGCAGGTGGTGGTGTCACAGACGAAGGGGTCGCCACCCGCTTCTTTCACCATTTCGACGATTCCAGCGACAATACTGGGGCGGAGATAGCCGGTATTGTTCCATTCACCGCAATGGATCTTGATGGCGACAGAGTCACCTTTATCAAAACACGCACTTAACCCCGCTTCCTCGAATAACCGTTGTCCTTTCACGACATCACTCGGGGGACAGCGGGGACCAAACCAGTGGACCGTTGAGTTACTCATCTTAATCATCCATCACTATCATTGTTAATGTTGATCTCACTTTATCAAGTCTCCGAATTTGGTATGTGATGACCTCTTTTAACCGGGTCATGGTGTCCGCCTCAACCTTGGCGACAATATCATAGACACCAAAGACAACGTATGCTTCGGTTACGTTGGAAATCTTCGTTAAGGTTGTATGCACAGCAGATTCGGAGCCAATTTCCGCGTTGATCAGAACGAATGCTATGGGCATATTAGTTCCTCTACTCAAACACATATGCTTCTTCCTTTTTACACTTTCGACACGGCAGATATTTATCCGCGGACCTGGATTAGGATTGTAAGGACGGATTCAACACATGGAAGATGCAGTAACGAGTCGAGAGATTCAGGCAATCGAAGCCAACATGGAATACTTTGGTGTCTCCCGACTGCAAATGATGGAGACAGCTGGACGACAAGTAGCTGACATAGTGGATGCGCAGGTTCAGACACCGTCACAGATTGTAATCTTTACAGGACCTGGAGGAAATGGTGGTGATGGGATGGTTGCCGCCCGCTATCTCGCTACCTACGGTCATCACGTAACCGTACTCTTAATTGCCCGCCCAGCGCAAATCCACCGCGCAGAAGTGATGGCAAACTGGCAAGCCGTTTGTGAGATGCCGGATTCCATCCAACAGCGCATAATCACCGACTCGTCACAACTATCGCCAATACCAGCAGATGTAGTCATCGACGCATTGCTCGGAGTGGGGATCCGAGGTTCACCTCGACCACCTATACTTCAGGCCATCCAGACCATGAATACCATGAAAGGATTCAAAGTTGCGATTGATGTCCCCTCAGGGATCAACGCCGATACTGGAGAAATGGTATCGACTGCGGTGAACGCAGATCTCACGATCACGTTTCATAAACCGAAAATAGGCCTCGTGAAAGCTCCTGAGATGGTCGGAGATCTTGTTATCGCCCAAATGGGTTTTTCTCGAGAAGCTGAAAGATTTATTGGGCCAGGCGATGTTCTTCTAACTCAGACACCTCGTGTCGCGTCAGTGCATAAAGGCGACTTTGGGCGTCTACTCATCATCGGTGGGAGTGCTACGTTCTCAGGTGCTCCAGCATTAGCAGGACTCGCTGCATTGCGTGTAGGCGTGGATCTCGCGTATATTGCGGCCCCGTGGCGTACCGCCCATGATATCGCTGCTATGTCGTCGAGCTTGATCACTATCAAACTCCCAGGGACACATTTAACGACAAAAGGCATCTCAGCACTGATGCCTTTCATCAATCGCGCAACAGCGGTTGTTATGGGTCCTGGATTGGGGCTCCATACGGAGACGATTATCGCCGTCGAGAAATTAATGAAGGTATTGGATGATGCATCGCTTCCGCTTCTCCTGGATGCAGATGGTTTGAAAGCTTTCGCTCGGTTCAAGTACAAACGAGCTGCTCCGTTCGTGTTGACACCTCACGCTGGCGAATACGCGATTCTCACAGGTTCACCCGTATCAACACGTATAGCAGAGAATATAGATGCGGTGAAAACCACGGCTCAGGTATTGGGAGCAACACTGTTGTTGAAAGGTCCGACAGACATCGTTACGGATGGTATCCGCTTGAAACTCAATCCTGACATCCATAATCCTGGCATGACGGTGGGGGGAACGGGTGATGTGCTTTCAGGCATTGTGGGTGCGTTACTAGCTCAAGGCATTTCGCCATTTCACGCTGCAGCAGCCGGGACATTCATTAATGGTGCAGCAGGCGATTTTGCTGTCGATGAACGAGGCTATCACATTTTACCATCAGACCTGATCGAGTATATTCCGCTTGTTATGGATGATCCGGCGAGTCATCGTGAAGTGCGAAGGCGAAGATAAAAACACGTGAAGATTGCTTAAACATAAGAAAAATATTTAGGGAGTATCCTGTTAAATACATGCACGCGGGGCCGATTGTCTAGCTGGTTAGGATGTCGCCTTGACGTGGCGAAGGTCGGTGGTTCAAATCCGCCTCGGCCCACCAATTTTATTCATTTCCACACGCGTTTTCATGGAAAGATGTTTGTTTTTTCAGCGGGATTGGGAGTATAGGGACATACTTTAATGCATGTGGAGCAATCGATGCTGTTCTCATGCCAGTAGAGATAGCATTTTTCTGCATTGACATACCATTTGTGGGCTCCAGGATTATTGGATTTGCAGGTCGTTGTGAAGCTGGGGGCATCGTTCATTGAGATCGCGTCTGTTTCACAGTGTTGGGCGCACAATTTACAGGCGGTACAGAATTCGGTGACCCCGAAGGATATGGGTCGATCCAATGCTAAGGGTAAGTTGGTGAGGATTTTACAGAGTCGAACGCGTGATCCTAAGTGTGGGGTAATGAGTAACCCATTTCGACCAAGTTCACCTAGCCCGGCTTCAATGGCGAGAGGGATGCTTAATGCTGTGTCATTACCACATTGGAGGGCACGGTAGCCAAGATTCCGGATAAATTCTCCGAGAATCGCGAGCATAAAGGCCATTTTGGAATACCCGATTCCCGTTGCAATTGCGGCTGGTACCGCAGGAGATGCGGCAATTCCCCCTGCATCCATTTCGACAGCCAGCACAACGGCATATCGTATGTCGTCTGGAATCTGCACACCTGCATAGAGCCATTTTTTATCAAGTTTGCAGATGCCAATCATTGCGGCGCCCACACGGTGGGCAGCTTGCTTCAGGATGGAACTCATTTCGGCGGGGTTATGGATCACCTGTGGGGATTCTGTCCAGTCTAGTCCTGCTGAGGCGGCTGGAGTTCGCTGTAATGATATCTTGTCCCAAGCGAATCCTCCTCCAAATGCATCGTGAACGATCCACGAAGCATATGCTAATGCATAATCAATCCGGGAGTACCCAGGTTTTTCTTGCGAGATTATTTCTGTAACATGCTCGTCATAGAATTTCTTGTATCCGGGCCACGTGGTATCCCATTGTATTCGATTAAAAACGATATTTCTCGGGTCAAACCGATCGAGTGTGGGATCAGTGATGAAAGGAGTGGGATTATGCCGGATATTCTGTGTGGGTTTGTGTGACTTTACCATTCTTATCTTCCACTCGAGATGGACCGAGCTCGTTAATAAGTAATATCATATGATCTGGTTAAGTCAACATGTGTGCCGTGCTTCAGCTAGCTAGCTTTTTATGGAGCGTTATCATCGGTATGAAGTGACTTAGAATGAAATATTCACGTTTAGGACAAGCAGGTGTCCAAGTTTCCCAGCTTTGTTTGGGAACCATGATATATGGGCGACAGGTTGAGGAAAAAGAGGCGATTAGAATTATCCATCGCGCCCTCGATTTAGGAATTAATTTCATCGATACTGCAGATATCTATGTTATGGGCCGTTCAGAAACTATTGTTGGAAAGGCGCTTCAAGATCGTCGAGAAGACATCGTGCTTGCGACGAAAGTCTTTAATCCGATGGGTCCAACCCCGAACGATCAAGGGTTAAGTCGAAAACATATTTTATACGCAATTAAAGCAAGCCTTCGGCGATTAGGAACTGAGTATATTGATCTCTATCAAGTTCATCGGTTTGACTATGAGACTCCGTTAATTGAAACTCTCGCTACGATGACTGATCTTGTTCGGGACGGAAGGATTCATTACTTTGGATCCTCAAATTTCACAGCGTGGCAGATTGAAAAAGCATTACGCGTCAGTGATAACCATGGATTGGTTCCAATACGAAGTTCTCAACCCCGGTATAATATTCTTGATCGGGATGTCGAGCGGGAACTTTTACCAGTGTGTCGCGAAGAAGGCGTTGGTGTGATCCCATATAGTCCATTAGCAGGGGGCTTTTTAACGGGTAAATATCAGATTGATAAACCCATCCCGGAAGGCACTCGTGGCGCGCTTCGTCCTGACTGGATGCGGCAATATCAGACGGAAATAAATAATAAAATCCTCCAAGAATTGACGACGTTAAGCACTGAGACAGATCTAAAAATGAGCCAGTTGAGTCTTGCGTGGTGCCTGGCGAATCCCACGATCACTGCACCGATTATTGGAGCCTCACGCATCGAGCAACTTGAAGAAAACGTCGAGATTGTCGATCATCCTCCTTCATCTAAAATATTACAGCGAATCAGCAACGTCAGTAAACCTGAATGGCTCCAACAAAAAGAGATGCAAGAAGCAAGACGACACGCATTTTCAAAGCAACGTGCAAAATATTGGCTGGAACACACTCGCTTATAAGGCGCGCGGATCAGTGTACACCTCAGTTGAGCGCTAATTTGCTCGCATTCATCGGGTAATCTGTACTCCCACTCAGCTAGCTAGCTAGAGCGTAAATCTATATTTCCTCTTCATAATCATTTTTGCTGTTCAAGATCTGTATCTATCATCCATCAATTAAGGATGTGTCAACTTTTGGAAAACATAAAACGCTCCGGTTTCATCCTTCTCTTCGCGGGTGTCGCAGTCTTACTATTTACCTTTAT
>JAOZHK010000208.1 GCA_026014905.1 Candidatus Bathyarchaeota archaeon | reverse complement strand
AAAGCTCGCCACCTGAAGATAAACAAATTTCTGGAAGATCCATACTCTGGTCAAGTTCAGATTCGCCATATTCTTGAGATTTTACGTGATGACATAGGATATAATACGCTTCGCGCAAAACGAAAGCTAAAAGTCCCACTAACTGTTGCACCATTTTATGGTTGCATGCTGTTGAGACCTCCCGACATCCTACAAATCGACAACGCCGAGAACCCATCGTTACTCACACACTTATGTGAAAGCGTAGGTTGTCGCGTGATAGATTACCCCTATCAAACTGAGTGCTGCGGCTCTTATGTTACTTTGCAGTCTCAATCTCTAGCACTTGATCGAATAAAGACACTGATCACAGCAGCATCGCTCAGAGACGCCGAGGCCATAGTCTGCTCCTGCCCATTATGTTTCTTCAATCTTGATTACTTTCAACAGATGTTACAGCGCTCTGACTCACAATTCGAACCCATACCCATTCTCTATTTTTCACAAGTGCTGAGTATTGCATATGATGTCTGCGATGCACACTGGTTCGCAACCCATCACATTGATCCTCGACCACTCCTCACTTCGGCTGGGTGTATAATGGAGGCGGATTGAGATGAAACGGATAGGGGTGTTTGTGTGTGAATGTGGATTGAATATTGCTCGCACCGTTAACGTCGATTATGTTGTATCTGACATCAAACGCGTTCCAGGCATTATTCTTGCCGCAAAAAATAAATATCTCTGTTCAGAACCTGGACAAACCTTCATTAGAGAAACAACACGACAAGCGAAGCTTGATCACATCATCATTGCGGCATGCTCCCCCACATTGCATGAATCCACGTTTCAGCGACTAGTAGAATCTATGGGAATAAACCCCTATCTTTGTGAAATCGCAAATATCCGTGAACAATGCAGCTGGATTCATCATGACCCGCAGCAAGCCACTCAGAAAGCATTGCACATCATTAAAAGCATCATCACGAAGACACGTCTCAACACCGGTCTGACTCCATTGCAAGTGCCCCTTATCAAGAAAGCACTCATTCTCGGTGGTGGCATTAGCGGAATACAAGCGGCTCTCGATATCGCAAACAGCGGATACGAAGTTATCCTTGTAGAGAAAGAAGCATCACTCGGAGGACACATGGCACAATTATCAGAGACATTTCCAACCCTCGATTGCTCACAATGCATCCTGACTCCCAACATGGTCGAAGTCGCACAGCACCCTCGGATAACCCTCCACACCAATACAACGATCAATGATATTTCCGGCTATGTCGGAAAGTTCACAGTGACCCTGCAAAAATCGCCGCGCTATGTGCTCGAAGAGGTGTGCGATGGATGTGGTGACTGCGCTGAGGTCTGTCCCATTGAAGTACCGAACCCCTGGGAACAAAACTTGACCACAAAAAAAGCTATTTCCATCCCATACCCCCAGGCGGTCCCGTTCACCTATCAGATTGACTTGAATCACTGTATTGAATGCTTTAAATGTATAGACATCTGTGGTAAACGCCAAGCAATCAACTTCAGTCAGTCGGAGACATGTATCACTGAAGAGGTAGGTGCAATCATCTTTGCAACTGGCTATGACCTTTATCCTCTCACTAACGACCAAGAATATAGTTACGGCAAGCACATGGATGTGATCGATGGCCTTACCTTTGAGCGGATTCTTTCAGCCTCAGGACCCACTCAGGGCGAAGTGAAACGACCTTCGGACAACACCATTCCGAAAGAAGTCGTCTTCATTCAATGTGTACGCTCAAGAAACCCTGAGAAAGGCGTCCCATACTGCTCCAAAATCTGTTGTATGTATACCGCGAAACATGCTATGCTCTATAAACATCGCGTCCCTGATGGACAAGCCTACATCTTTTATATGGATATTCGAGCGGGAGGTAAAGGCTACGAAGAATTCATCCAAACAGTCATTGAAGAGTATCATGTACTGTATCTTCGCGGACGAGTATCGCGCGTCTTTAAAGATGGTACAAAATTGATCGTATGGGGAGAAGACACCCTCACTTCACGAAAAATCGAGATTGCTGCAGATTTAGTTGTACTCGCAACTGCAATCACCCCCAGCCAGGACATCCAACAACTTGCCACGAGAATTCGATTAAACACTGATACTCATGGCTTCTTAAAAGAAGCTCACCCCAAACTGCGACCGGTTGAAAGCTTGACAGCTGGGTATTTCTTAGCGGGCTGTGCTCAAGCTCCTCGAGACATCGCAGAGACTATCGCGCAAGCGAGTGGAGCGGCGAGTAAAGTTATCTCGCTATTCTCTAGAGAGGTATTTCATAAAGACCCAACAACAGTCACCGTTAATCCAACCCTCTGTAGTGGTTGTGGGACCTGTATAGACACATGTCCATATCAGGCCATCCATCTCGATAAAGAACTCCACCTTGTGAACATCATTGAAGCTTTATGTGAAGGCTGCGGAGATTGCGCAGCATCATGCCGAAGCCACGCTCTCGAATTACGAAATTGCACCGATCTTCAATTATTCAACATGATCGACACACTAGCCCAAACCTAACATGCATGGAGAACCACTAGATGAGTAAAAACACGACCCATGAAATACCATGGATCCCAAAGATCGCTGGATTTCTTTGCCGATGGTGCTCCTACGCCGGAGCAGATCTCGCCGGCTCAACACGGACAAATTACCCATCCAGCATCCAGATCATCCGAGTACCATGCACCTCACGCATCTCTCCCCAACTCGTTATGAAAGCCCTGACAAATGGACTGGACGGCGTATTGATCTCCGGCTGCCACCCTGGCACCTGCCACTATGTCGATGGCAATCTCCGTGCACGCCGACGATTTCTTGTCCTACGACATCTCCTTGAATTCATGGGTATCGACCCCCAACGACTCCAGATGAGCTGGGTCTCTGCATCTGAGGGACACAAATGGATAGACATCGTTAACCAAGTCACTCACGACATTACATCCCTTGGCCCCAACACATTATTCAAGAAGGAATCTCTTCATGACTGATGCAGACCACGCCATACAACACAAACTCCAGCACATATCTGCCCAGCTCCTCCATTCAAGAACAGTCGATTGTGTCATTGGATATACTACCGACCCCTTCAGGACCCACGCGATTCCCACAATCATTCAACACGCTACTGACACACACAACCTAATATGGAACGAAACTTGTATTCATAACCTCACCATCCTCCTTAAAACCCGGAAATTCCACGAACCCATGCACCAAGCAATAATTTCAAAAGGTTGTGATATACGCACCATTGTCGTGCTACTTCAAGAACAACAGATTTCCCGAGACAACATCACAATCATCGCTATCGACTGTACAGGTATGAAAGATCCTGCAGGAAACCTAATGCTGAAGTGTAACACCTGTAACGATCATCGCCCATCAATTTATGATTACCTTATAGAACATCCCTCAACAAACGTGACGGAACTAAACGATAAATCCCCACCAGCCTCATCGCCGATCCACACAATTGAATCCTTACCACGAACCCAACGACTTGAATTTTGGAAACAACAAGCCCAGAAATGTATCCGCTGCTATGCCTGTCGAGAAATCTGCCCATTATGCTATTGCCCTGAATGCTTTACAGATCAAAATCTTCCACAGTATATTCCAGCCGCACCTTCCTTGAAAGGAAATTTTTCATGGCTTCTTCTTCGCGCCTTTGATTTAGCGGGAAGATGCACAGGCTGTATGGAATGTGATCGCGTTTGCCCTCAACAGATCCCTCTACATCTCTTAAACATGAAGATAGCCCGCGATATCACCACACTCTTTCAGTATGAACCTGGGGCGACTCACCTCACGAAACCGCTTTTCAACCTCGTTAAAGATGAAGATCCCGACAACGAAATTTTATAATGAATCAAGGAACCCATATTATGACTGCTATAATCAACGAAACTGAACTCGCAGACTTCATTACGATCCTCATTAACGAGGAATATCGAGTCATTGCACCAACCCAAGATGACGATCGAATCATACTGCGACCG
>JAOZHK010000204.1 GCA_026014905.1 Candidatus Bathyarchaeota archaeon | reverse complement strand
GACATCCTGGTTGACGGCTTGAGCGGCCACCAAGGATTCAGCTCCTGTAATTTCACTCGTCTCACCGAATATTGCTGTTCCGCCTGCTTGAATAATCTGCTCTAGCACACGCCCAATCGCCGGATTTGAGGCCAAGCCCAGGGTCGTATCCGATTCTCCACATTTTGCACTAACCATTAACTCCTCCAGCTTCACTGGTTCACGTGGGATTTCTGAGGTCCGCTGAACGTACTCTAAAGCTTGACGAGTCGCTAACTCGATTGTCTTAATATCGCCTCGTCGTTCGATACTAAATCCTGAAACCGGTTTTCCCGTTTCAGCTATTCCCTCAACAACGACGTTTGTCCATTCGGGCTCAATCCCAATAACAATGGCGGCAGCAATATTGGGATTCCGTCCTGTTCCTATTAATGTATCAAAGGTAAGCTCTAGATCCTCGCCGAATTGAAGACGACCATAGGGATGACTCAACGCAATAACATCACGGATCAGGTATGAAACCCCTTCCGCAGCAGCATTAGAAATGTCATCTAAAGGGATCACCGCAACATAATTACGTATCCCGATTCGCCCATTTTCTCGTCGATACCCTGTGAGGTGCACCACTTGTCATGACCACCTTAGACTTTGAATATTGTGGATATGAACGTGGGCTCCTGTGGGAATATATTGTGTTGCGACCCCAATCGCATACCCATATTTTATGACTTTAGCTCCGTCCTTGATATCACAGATGCTAATTTTATGGCCTAAGGGGACGTTCTCATATGCAGTTATGCTTGTAACGTCCTGACCATCAATTGCTTTGATAAGCACCTGCTCACCACTTAACACATCTTTGATGGTCACTGCAACATCATCATGAGAATCATGCATTAATGCTTGATGTTTTGTCAAAGACATACACCACGGGAAAGATATGCCTCACTAAGATTATATAGCTAACTCAAAATTAGGCGTGCATCCGAGATAGTTGACGCTCCATGCGTTTCGACAATCCTTATTTACTGTATCGCGATGATCTTCTGCAAATTCTGGTGGTCTTGATGTAACGCATTCTTGCCCTTTCGGGTAATGTAGTATCGTTTTTTTGCTCCACTTATCTCTTCACGTATAAATCGATTGTGTATCAGTGTAGCAAAAATATCTTGGAGTATTTTATGGGTTAAATTGGCTTTATACATGATTCGTGTTGGCTTTTCGACACCCAGTTCAATAACTTGAAGAACATCACAGTAATGGTCGAATCGTGATCTTCGAACCATATCATTACTCTCAAAAAGCGTATAGTAAACTTAGAGTTGGTTAGCTGTAGTGAATTACATCTAGAATTTCCTTAAAATATTGTTTGCAGTGACATCGCGAGACAGATCCGAATCTACTAGTTAAACATATGTTGACAAAGGTTTATCAAATCCTATCTTTAGCACATTTTAGATCATGTCATTGAGAGACTTGAGGGTTATTATTCAAATACAAAGATGCTACTTGAGAAATGCACAAGCTTCAGGGTTTACGTAAGATAGTTTAGAATTGACTCTGCACAAGCCTTATCGATTTTTGAATTATAATGAAGTTCATCTACGGAGAGACGAGCCTATGTTTAGCAATTATAAAACGATTAAATTTAAAGTTGAAGAACCTTTCACCAATCGAAGTCGGTTAAGCATTATCTATCAGATTCTCACGATCTGCAACGATGATCAGGTATCCCAAACGAAACTCATGTACAAAGCAAACCTCAGCTACTTTCAACTTAAAAAATATGTAAAAACCTTAATGGCGAAAAAGCTCTTACAAGAAGTGGTTCACACCGGGAAAAAAAGTTATTATTGCACTCCCAGAGGTCGCCAATTTATCGAGGCTTTCCGAGAATTAACGTTGCTTCTTGGCAACTCGCATCGCATCGTTCCCTAGCTCAGGTCTTTCTTTTTTCACGCCTTTTTGACTAGCTAGTAGCTCATCACGGTGTTGGTATTGCATACGTGACTGGATGTTTGCTAGGATAAGTGCAATAATTTTTTAGCGTTATCCGCTGTAATAGCTCGATAGCTCTTGCGAGATATTTGTGCCGTCTTTATGAAATCGATGATGGGTACTTTTTGATCTGCTGCAAGGATGTCGGTTCCAAATAAGAGTCGATCCGCGTATTGTTCGAGAAACTGTAATCCAAACTCCGGATCACGCGTTAACGCATTATAGCCGGAGCCCGCAGAGATATCAGCATACAGATTATCATATCTCGACAATAATTCAATGGCTCGACCGCCTGGAGTGATTTTTCCCGTCGGATAACTATACGCGATAGATGGATCAACAGTCCCAGAAATTTCACTCCACCAGCCATTAGCGTGCGCAATAAAGAGGGTGTCACGATGCAATTGTAAGATTCGCTCCAACCCTGGAAGCCCAACTTGGTCATAGTTGATGAAGGCATGCATAATATGGAGCACAACAGGCAGCTCAAATTCACCACAAGCTTGATACAATCTACTGGATCTTGGATCGTCGATTGGCAATCCTTGCAGGCATTCACCGAATCCCTTACATCCATCTTGGATGTACATCTCAATCATTTGACGAGGATTGAGCACGAGCTTTGGCACATTTTCTGAATATTGATCAGGCACTCCTCGTCGTGGATCTATGCAACAGAAGGGAATTAGACGTGTCGGGAACTTCCGACATTCTTGTATGACATAATCTGTAGTTGAGTAGTAGTGAAGTTCTTCTGGGCTCTCAACGGGTAAGACTACAGCTTGCTCGATGTGATGACGATCCATAATGGAGACTAATATCTTCGCGGAAAGTGGCTGTAAAGAACTGTTTACGCGCCCGATGTGGGTGTGAAAATCAATCATCAATATCCCTCAACGATACGCTAGCCAGCTCACTCGGTGGTTGTGTATCGTTGATACGCGCGATACAACGCGATATGATCTTTGATCCCAGCCTCGAGGTTATATTGGGGCTCAAATTTAAGCTGGTCGCGAGCCGCTTGAATATTGAATGCTCGACGATTCACGCCTCCGCCCTGCAGCTCGATCTCAGCTCCTGGAATCAGTTTTCGAATAAACCGTGCGGTATCTCGATCGGAGGTTTCCTCAAGACTCCCAATGTTAAAGACGCGCTGATGAAGCTGCGAGTTTGGGGCATCCAATGCTAATAACACGCCCTGTGCGACGTCTTTTACGTAGGTTTGACATCGTGTTTGATCTTCAGTGCTTAAATTGAGGTGTGTAGGCAGTCCATCAACCGCGTTCTCTATCATGAGTATGGTGCCTGTTGTGGTCTCTTTCTTTGCGCCCAGTCCCCAGACGCGGCTAAGTCGGACATTTACCCAATCCACATCTTGGGTTTGCCAGTAACACATCCCAATAATTGTCGCGAGTTTCTTGCCTGAGCTATACGGGATTGATCCAACCTGTGGGTGAAACATCCGTGCTGTCGTGGGTTCCATCGAGGTAACATCATGATCCGCCATGAGAGAGTCATATTCACCGTTGGATCCGGCAAAGACAATTCGCCCAAGGCTGAGAAGACGTGCAGCTTCACAGATGTTCAACATACCTGTAGCAGCGGTATGAAGTGAATAGTACGGATGCGCTTGTTCATAGGCATGCCGAA
>JAOZHK010000076.1 GCA_026014905.1 Candidatus Bathyarchaeota archaeon | reverse complement strand
ACAACGCTTTGATGAGTGAGTACGTGATTGAAAACGCTACCAATACCATAGTTCGCGTCATCATGCGTTAAGGCGTCTTCGACTGCTTCACTGATCGCGATGCCTAAGCTGCCCGTGCTGTCTGGATTAGCTTGAAGGATCGCTCTTCCTGCTTGGGTTTGATTGCTTGGACTGGGATGGACATCTGCGCCCCATGTTTCCATCATGACCCGTCGGTAAGGTTTTTGATCATAGCTTACTTTCACCATGTATACTGTTGCCTGTAGGTCAAATGCCTGACATCCAAATGCCAAGGCGGAGCCCCATTGTCCAGCTCCAGTTTCAGTTGCGATGCGTTCCTTCCCTTCTTTCATATTGTAGTATGCTTGGGGTACAGCGGTGTTTGGTTTATGGCTTCCTGAAGGACTGACGCCTTCGTATTTGTAATAGATTTTGGCTGGTGTTTTAAGAGCTTTCTCGAGTCGAACTGCCCGAACGAGAGGAGTGGGTCGCCAGAGACGGTAGACATCACGAACGTCTTCTGGAATCGGAATCCAGCGATTAGCGCTCATCTCTTGTCCAAGAATTTCTTTGGGAAATAATCGTGGAACAATTCCTGGGCCAGGAGATTGGGTAGAGGGGTCGATGATTGGGGGCATTGGTCTTGGTAGGTCAGGGAGAATGGAATACCACTGCTTGGGGATGGCTTCATCATCTAACAATATTTTTGTGGACATGACGGTCATAGCCTTCTTGCCCATAGTTGGTGTTAGAAAGACATATTTAAGACTTATTGTATATAAATGTACATTGAGTGATGGGATTGTGGGAAAAAATAAAGCAATACTTCGACGGCGCGCCATCAAAATTAGAGGTGGCTCGACTTCTCGTCGAGATGGGATTTCGCATTAACTCTAAGGGAAAAATATTCTGCAACGACATCGAGATCCCTGCCACCAAAATCGCGGCTGCGTTAAACGTTGATCGCCGCGTCGTGAAAGCAACTGCGATGGCAATTTTAAAAACGGAGGAGCTTCGCCGCCTCTTCACAAACTTGAAATCTGCTGGACCCTTATTGAGAGATGTCGCACAATACCTTGGCTATGGCGTCGTCGAGATCCGAGCCAAACCCGAAGCATTAGGCATTATTGCTGAGGCCTCAGCTCTTATCGCTGAGCAGAACATAAGTATCCGGCAAATCCTCGCTGAAGATGCCGAGATCTATCCAGATCCTAAATTAATTCTCATCACTGAAAAACCAGTTCCCGGCATTTTACTTCAACAATTTCTAAATATTCCAACTGTTCTCAGAGTCACAATCTCATAGTCAACTTACCAGACAGCTAGAAACCAAATCACCATCTCAGATATTCACCTATAAAAGAATACAAACTCACACATCCGCCTATTCCATAAGTTTTTTATAGGTGAACGATGGTTTCAGGTTCCTTGTTCGAGAGGATGAAAATGGGGTATCGTTTTATCTAGCCACCAAAAAGATATACAAATTTTAGATACCACTCTGCGCGATGGAGAACAAACCCCTGGAGTATCCTTAAATCCAGAAAAAAAGTTGCTGATAGCAAAGAAACTGGATGAATTAGGAGTCCACATTATTGAAGCGGGTTCCGCCATCGCCAGTGAAGGAGAAATTGAAGCCATTCGTCTCATTGTGAACGAGAAATTAAATGCTGAGATCTGCAGCTTTGCACGCGCATTAAAAGCTGATATCGATGCAGTCATCCAGAGTGAGGCAGACAGCGTCCATCTCGTCGTCCCTACGTCGCCCATGCACTATCAATACAAACTGCAAAAAACTCCTGCACAGGTCTTAGAGATGGCGGTGGAAGCCATCCAATACGCAAAAGATCACGGATTGATCGTGGAGTTCTCTGCCGAAGACGCAACTCGAAGCGATCAACTCTTTCTCAGACGCGTATTTCAACTTGCGGAAAAGACAGGAGCCGATCGTCTCTGTGCCTGTGACACCGTAGGAGTTTTAACCCCTGAGCGTACAAAAGCAATGTTCACCGAATTAACTGCCCATACTTCGATACCACTCAGTGTGCATTGCCACGACGACTTTGGCATGGCCGTCGCCAACTCATTAGCCGGCCTTCAAGCAGGAGCACGGGGCGTCCATGCTACTGTGAATGGATTAGGTGAGCGCGCAGGCAACGCTTCCCTCGAAGAAATCGTGATGGCGCTATACTCATTATATCAAGTAAAACTACCAATTAAAACACAATTATTTAACAACCTCTCAAACCTAGTCTCTCGATTAACAGGAGTACTGGTGCAGCCGAACAAAGCCATTGTCGGCGAAAACGCCTTCACCCACGAAGCCGGCATCCACACCCACGGTGTCACTAGCCACCCCCTTACCTACGAACCCATCTCCCCCGAACTAGTGGGTGTCCACCGGAGATTTTCAGCCGGTAAACTCTCCGGTACCCGAGGGATTCAGACTTTTCTTGAAGACATGGGATTGAAGCCTTCCCCCACTCACGTTCAAGAAGTCTTCACACGCGTGAAAACCCTCGGTGATAAAGGAAAAACTCTCACCGACACAGATGTCTATATTATCGCTGAAGCAGTTATGGGTCTGCCTCTCCAACGATCAATCACGTTGGAGGAATTGACAGTGATGACAGGAAACCGGGTTACTCCCACCGCAACTGTCCGAATTAAATTAAATAGCGAAGCATTCACTGAAGCTGCTATCGGCATCGGACCTGTGGATGCTGCCATAAACGCAATACACAAGGCTATACGACAAGTCACAGATATCGAACTAGACCACTATCAAGTCAAAGCTATTACAGGAGGCACCGATGCCCTCGTCGAGGTTGCCGTCAATCTCAAAAAGGGAGAAAAAAAGATTTCCTCCATGGGCGCTCATGGAGACATCGTAATGGCAAGTGTTGAAGCCATGTTAAGTGGAATGAACGTCTTAATGGCACACACAAATAATAACAAAAATACTGGAGATGAATAGAACATGAACACAAAACAAGTCAAAGATCTTCCCGCTGCTAGATGTCTGCTTTATGCAGATGGAATTCCTGAAAGTGAAATGGAGAAACCTTTCATTGCTGTTGTTAACTCATTCAATGAAATTAACCCAGGCCACATTCATCTTCAAAAATTAGGAGCGAAAGTGAAAGAGGGCATCCGACTAGCTGGCGGAGTCCCCCTCGAATTTCATACGATCGCTGTCTGTGATGGTATCGCTATGGGACATACGGGGATGAAATATTCTCTACCAAGTCGAGAAACCATTGCTGATTCAATTGAGGAGATGATTCGTGGTCATGGCATTTTTGAAGGCGCGGTGTTCATAGCATCGTGTGATAAAAACCTGCCTGGCCATCTCAAAGCAGCCGCCCGGATAAATCTCCCTAGCATATTTGTAACAGGCGGACCAATGATGCCTGGTCAATATGGTGAACGACGACTCGGAGTGAAAGCCGCATTTGAAGCACGATCTCAATATGAACGGAAAAAGATTTCTCGAAGTGAGTATGAGGAATTAGTGAAGCGAACATGCCCTGGAGCAGGAAGCTGCTCGGGGCTCTATACAGCAAATAGCATGGCATGTGTCACCGAAGCGTTAGGGCTCAGCTTGAAATATTGTGCAACCGTTCATGCACTTGACCCCGTCAAAGAAGACCTTGCATTTACTTCAGGCCAGCAAATCATGCAGCTGGTCCAAACAGGACAACGAGTCACAGATATCGTTACGCCCCAAACTATAGAGAATGCGTTACGAGTTGACATGGCTATCGGGGCATCCACCAATACGTTACTTCATGTCCCTGATTTTGCTGCAGAACTTGGACACAAGTTTGATCTTAATGAAATTGAGCGCTTAAATTCTACTACTCCAAATTTAGCCCGATTAAATCCTGCTACCGAGTTATATATGATTGATCTACACCGAGCCGGAGGAATCCCGGCAGTCATGGGTGAACTACAGAAAAACCAGCTTCTCTATAACACATGGACCGTCGATGGAAAACTCTTTGACCGCATTACTGGAGAACACACCAAGGACGCAACTGTTATTCGACCAATCGAGAAGCCATACTCTCCAACAGGCGGATTAGCAGTACTATACGGGAACCTTGCAGAAGAGGGCGCTGTCATCAAGGAAGCTGCAGTATCTCCGAATTTTCCACGAGTTTTTTGCGGAAATGCCCTTGTATTTGACAGTGAAGAAACTGTGAATGAATATTTTGCTACTGAAGAAGTTGAAAAAGGCAGTGTCATCGTGATTCGATACGAAGGCAAAGTCGGAGGACCTGGAATGAGAGAAATGCTATATCCCACCTCTGCCATTAGTGGTTTAGGCCTTGATGAAGACGTTGCCTTGATCACTGATGGACGATTTTCTGGCGCATCAAAAGGACCTTGTATTGGACATATCCAACCAGAAGCAGCTTTAGGAGGAAATATCGCACTCGTAGAAAACGGCGATCAAATAAAGATTGACTTAGAGAAAAGACGAATCGACTTATTGATCGAAAAATCTGAGCTCGATCGTCGACGCAACAAGCTCCGCATCCAGTTAAAACCCCTACCTCAAGGTGTTCTCAAGAATTATCGTCGCATGAATAACATCTGATGAAGATAATAAGCTATCGGGGACATCAAGAGCATTAACCAAACTCTTTATAATACCATATTATGACATACTCTAGAAATATTGGTGAAACCTGTGCCTGACGAAAATCAAATCTATATTGATGGCGACTATTACCCCCGAAAAGATGCCCGGATCTCAGTATTCGATCATGGATTTCTCTATGGCGATGGCGTCTTTGAAGGAATTCGAGCCTATGACGGCTGCGTTTTTCGACTTGACGAACACGTAACACGACTTTATGAATCGGCAAAATCGATCGATCTTCAAATTCCAATTGCGACCCATGAAATGAAACAGGCGATTCTCAATACCCTCAGAAAAAATGAGTTAACTAACGCCTATATCCGTGTCGTGATTACTCGTGGCATAGGCACTTTAGGGTTATCACCTCTCACATGCCCCAATCCTTCAGTGATTATCATTACTGATTATCTTCAACCATTATTTGAAGGCAAAAACGTAAAGGCTATCATCGCCTCTACTCGCCGAAACGCAACGACAGCACTCAATCCCCGAATAAAGTCACTTAACTACCTCAACAATATTCTTGCCCGATTAGAAGCGATTAAAGCCGACGTCGATGAAGCCATCATGCTAAACTTGAACGGAACCATTGCGGAAGGTACCGGCGACAATATTTTCATTATCAAACATGGAGAAATCGTGACCCCTCCTGCAACCGCAGGCATCCTAATGGGAATCACACGAGAAGCGGTTATCAATCTCGCACGAGAACTCAAGATCCCAATCACTGAAGCAGACATTACCGGACATGATCTTTACAATGCTGATGAAGCATTCTTAACAGGAACAGCCGCCGAAATTGTACCATTAATTGAAGTTGATAGTCGTTTGATAAGCGATGGTAACGTGGGACCGATAACTGCCCAGCTCATTGAGCAGTTTAAACTATTAAGGAAAACCGGAACCCCCATTTAACCAATTGCCTTATCACATTATCCTCCATGACTGATAGGAATGATCGTTACAGTATCACTATTCATCAGCTTTGTTTGAAAACCGTTTAACAAGTTGATATCACAGTTGTTAACAAGGATTATCGTGCTTGAAGCCAAAGCAATCTTGGTATTGAATACTCCCGCATTCCCGACAAGCCCGGGTAAATAATGTATCAAATCATCAATAGTTAGCGATTGTTCTTCATTATTAATCACAGGAGCCTTCAGACGTTCAAGCCACCCGATGAAAACAACTTTTATGGGCAATATTCAGACCTCGTGATCTAGAACGTGCTATACAAGTTTGCTAAACAAAAATGTAGAATCCATACAAAACAATATTCATTTATGAAAAGATTCAACTTCACATAAACACTTAGAGCCTTAAAGAGGTACTGACTGATTCATTCGACGAGTAAGGTGACCTGTTAACATATTGCGAATCGTCTTTGAGGATCCCACAAGTATCTCATCAATAAGCTGCTTGTTTTCGTCATAACTTACTGAAACTCTTTCAGGATATTTGTCGAAAATTTCATCGGCTAATCTTTTAATCTTAATCTTGCGCGATTTACCCAAACTATGAATTCCTCAAAGCCCATAATTATTATGTTAAAGCTCACCTGCCTAAGAACACCCTAATTAATAAAGATACAGTTCACCAACATGTAAAACAACGTACACATGCGCATGAATTGATTGTGTCTAAGAATATGTATAGGTGAGCGGGCTTTGAGCATGTTAGAGTACAGTTACAGATTTTGCCAGATTACGCGGTTTATCCGGGTCACACTCCCTACTGATCGCCATATAATATGCGAAGAGCTGCAGTGGGAGAGAGTAAGGAATAGGTGAAAGTAGGCTGTGAATTCCGGAAGGGATCTCAATATAATCATCGGCTAGTTTTTTGATTTCATCATCTTGAACATCAACGATCGCAATGATATTGGCTCCACGAGCCTTCATTTCCATGATGTTACCAATCAGTCCTTTCCGCGTGTTATCGGGGGGACAGAGAAAGATCACCGGGAATCCAGGTTCTATCAAGCTTATAGGACCGTGTTTGCTTTCACCGGCAGGATAAGCGATGGAGGGAATATAGGCGAGTTCTAATAGCTTCAAGCGACCTTCGTATGCGGTGGCGGTACTTATACCACGTCCCAGAAAGTAGAAACATGAAGTATCGCGATATTTCAGGGCCAGTTGTTGGACTTTTTCTTGTTGTGTATCAATAACCGTTTGCACGAGGTTAGGGATTCCTTGAATTTGCAATTGCAGCTCATCAATACGATCTTGTGAGACTTTTCCTCGGAGTTTGGCCAGACCTAATCCGATTTGAGCTAAAACTAAAAGTTGCGCAGTGAAAGTCTTGGTTGCCGCGACGCCAATTTCGGGGCCAGATTGTTGACAAATATACGCGCGCGATACTCGAGTGATACTTGAACCAATGGTATTTGTTAACCCGAGAATGGTGGCAGCCCGAAAACGGGCGTGATCGATGGACCGCAAGGTATCAGCAGTTTCTCCACTTTGACTCACGGCTAAAATTGTACTCTCAATGTTAACTGCATCCCCAAATTGATCGATAAATTCTGAGGCAATTATTGGATGAGTGGCCATGTTACACAGATTCGAGAACATGTAAGACGCAGCAAGACAAGCGTTGTATGAAGTTCCACACGCCAGAAGATAAATTTCTTTGGATCGGTCTAAAAATGTCGTAATTAAATCAATGTATCGGTGCTGTAATCGTAAAACATCTTGAAGCGCGCGGGGTTGTTCATGGATCTCCTTTAGCATAAAATGCGGATACCCCTGCTTCTGCGCCATCTCAATGGTCCAATCGATTGTTCGAAAGGGTCTTGTAATTGAAGTAGCATCACGAATATTTTGAAGAGTGACGGTGCCTTGAGCGATAGTCCCATATTCACCATTATGAAGATCCAGGACCTGTCGGGTTAGGGGAAGAAGAGTCGGGATATCAGAGGAGATATAGGTTCCATGATCAGAAACTCCAATGACCAAGGGACTTTCATTTCGTGCAAAAAAGATCCGATTGGGTTCTTTCGTCGAAAGAATGGCCAGTGCGTACGAACCTGCGAGTCTTGTTAAGGCGTTACGAATACTTTCTGTTAATTCCTGACCTTGGTTGATGTTATCCTCAATCAGGTGAGGAATGACTTCGGTGTCTGTTCGTGAAGCAATGATATGTCCTTTACTAACTAATTCCTCTTTAAGCTCAATGAAATTTTCGATAATGCCATTATGGACAACAGCTATTGTCCCTTCACAATCCGTGTGGGGATGGGCATTAACCA
>JAOZHK010000182.1 GCA_026014905.1 Candidatus Bathyarchaeota archaeon | reverse complement strand
GATCATTTTTACGATCCCATATTCTTTTTCTATTTTGAACATCTATACAATTTACGTGCATGTATAACTGGGCATTCAATGATTACTATAATGCTTTGCTTTGAGAGCGTCGATCTTCGTGGATACCAGTTCTCTGATGGGAAGGTGGTATGGACACCGTGATTCACATTCACCGCAATTCAGGCAAGTGGCAGCCTTCGCCACACCCTCTCGAAACCGGGCGTCAAACCTCGATGACCACCCCATTCGTTTTTCAAAAACCTCCCAGCGCAGCAACATGGAAATGGGGATCTCTTGGGGGCAAGGCTGGCAATAGTTACAGCCACGGCAGAATTCGTCGCCAAGCGTCACCCGATCTTCCTCGATGAGACGCAACTCCGATGGGCTTAAGGTAGTGGGTCCTGAAGCGACGTTGACGTTTTCCTCCACTTCTCTGATGCTCATCATACCCGGGATCACGACATCGACATACTCATTGCCTAACAGAAACTTGAGCGCGGTGTTTGCGTTTGTAAAGGCGCCACCGCCAAAGGGTTTCATGATCACTGTTCCCACTTTTAGCTCACGACAGAGGGGTAGAAGCTCGTCCGCAGGGAGGCTCGTTAGGTAGTTGAAGGGAATCATGATCGTTTCGAAGATCTCCTCCTTCACGATCTCCGTCAATAGTGCAGGATCATGACTGGTGATGCCTAGGTGCCGGATTATTCCCTGATCTCTAGCCTCGTATAACGCTGCTAAGGCGCCATGAGGCGCTTTCACCTGTTCCCACGCATCCCTTGAAGAGACATTGTGCAACTGGTAGACATCGAGCCAATCAGTCCGAAGGTTGTTGAGGCTCACTTCCAGTTCCTCCAGCACTCCCTGTTTGTCACGGCGTGACGACTTAGTAGCGAAAACGACATCGTTTCGCACATCTTCCAAAGCTAAACCAATGCGCTTTTCGCTTACTGTGTAATTTCGTGCTGTGTCAAAGTAGTTGATGCCACGCTCGTAGCTGTGACGGACAACCCGGATGGCATCCTCTTCAGATACTTGCTGAATGGGTATGCCACCAAAGCCTAACACCTTCACCGTCAGGCCTGTTCGACCAAGAATTCGCTCGTTCACTTGATACTTCTCCCTCTTATCTTAACATGTATTCAGTTCTCTCATCTGTTTTACATGGCATTTGGATCGTTTTATCGCGCGCGCGACGTATCAATAGCTAGCTAGGGGTCTTGTGACTATACTGATGATAATGGATGATTTCATTCAGAGGTTTTCTGTTTTTAGACCGTGGTTGCTCGTCTGCATATCCGAGTGTTAAGAGAGAAACAACGCGTAGATTTCCAGGAACGTTCAGTAAAGATTTCACTTTGTCTTCTTGGAAAGCACCAATCCAGCAGCTTCCTATTCCCAACTCCCATGCCGTTAACGCCATGTTTTCGATGGCGATCGCGAGATCGATGAGGTACCCGTCGAAGGGTCCAACTTTGCGGCTCATTTCAGGATCTGCGAGACAGATAATAACAGTTGGAGCGGTGCTCACCGAGCTTTGAGGCGGGCGTCCTGGCCAGTGAGCTGCCTCGACTAGGTTCTCCAATTGTGCCGTGTCGGTGACTACGATGAACTGCCAAGGCTGTCGATTGGCTGCAGATTGAGCCAATCGTGCTGCTTCGAGGATTTTCTGTATATCGCCACTCGGTATCCGGGTATCCTTATACCTTCGTATGCTTCCCCTTTCTTGAATTACGTCAAATACAGACAATATGACATCAGTGGTATAAACGAGCTCTAAATAATTTAAAGTATGCGCGCGTAGATGTCTATCTCAGATAGAACTAGGTTTAACGATAACCTCTTTTATCACGATGTCAAACAGCCGATGGACATTCGCTGGCGAGATAACAACAGCGGTATCCGCACCATCCTTGAAATGCCTTGATCGCTTGGATTGCAGTATTCCTTCTCGTACTCGCGACGACAATATCGGTGATACCCAGTTCTTCAGCCCGAGTCTTAGCTTCCTGCAATGTCTGTTCGGTATTTGCTTCTCCTTTTTCGGAATAGTACAGAATCGATTTCTTTATCGACACATTCATCACACGTTCTTAGTCGCTGAAATCGCTTATATGCGTTCAGACGCGTGTGAGCGCATAACGCTCGCGTCTGTATACATAGTATACTTACAACTTAAGGCAGTATTGATCCTACTCCAGAAACCTTCCAATCAAGTACTGACGTCCCCTCATTCTCCATGTAAACCAGCGTGAAAGAATCGTTATCGCGAGGATTACTCTGTTTTTTAATGAGATCCTTTCATCATGAAACAGTCGTAACGAGGAGGATAATGGACGCTGTATACTTGCTTTCCATGGAACGATCGGAACAACGATATCCGTCATTTGGTTTCACTTAGTCAAAACGTTCATGAGAATAAAGAGGTACATCAAACGGTTATGGCACGGAAAGATTACAGAAGCCTCACAATTCCCGAAGGCTTGTACCAGGAACTATAGCTATTTGTGGAGCAATCGAATGGCGCCTATGTCTCAGTTGCTGAAGTTGTCCGCGAAGCTTTACGACACTATCTGGCAGATATCTCACAACGCAGTGAAGGATCCTAGCCACCTCGTCGGAGATACACTCTATAAAAGACGTACGGAGTTCAGCATACATTATGAGAACTTCTGATGGAAGCTCAGTAACGCATCATAAATTCTGTGAAGCACGTGGTGGTTTGGTGACACAAGAGTATTGTACCCATGTCTGTCCCAACAAACTCAGCATGCGATGCACAAAAGCATGGAATCAGTTACACCGATAATCTATCTCATAATAGAGAGCTAAACGCGCCTCACTCGCGATGAATCTAATCGAGTGTCTAAGCACGATTATGTCGAAAACAAGGAGAGCTTAATCAATATCTATTAGGAAATACTATTGTCGCGCGCGTTTTGAGGCTTGACGAGTATGCGATTTTCAGAATTTGTTACGTGCAGGGGTTGTTGGCTTCAGGTGCCGTAACTTTAGTGGGAGGACCATCCCAATAGAGGAGGATCAGCAGTTCTTTTGTGACACGACAAACGCCGCTGCGTTCCCCTTTGCGCACGAACGAGAACGTATTCTGCATGACGATTCGTCGCCCTTCAACGGTTTCAAGTTCGCCCGCGAGGCCGAAGCCCCATTCATTGGCGTGGGGATGAATGTGTACGGGCTCTGGAATGCCTTCAGGGGCTTTACTCAGCACCATCAATGCGCCCGTCACCTGATCTTTCCATAGGACTTTATGCTGGACGTTCGTCAAGTACATCCCATCAGGGGGGTTTTGCCATGGAATCTTCTCGATGTTGAGAAAGGTGTTGTTGGCGAAGGCGCGATATTGTTGCAGCAATCGCATTTCGGGATGAAAGCGTTCAGAGATCGCGTAGACATAATAAGGTGGATGGTCGAGGATAGCGTGGCGTTCTAGTTTACCTTGAGCTTCAAGAACACGTTTGTACTTGTACATCGTAGCACGAGACATCTGACGCGTAGTGACAAACACGCGCTCCAGATCTTTCGCTCGAACATGATTGTGTTCATAGACGTACAGTAAGATGTCGTTGGGTGAGCGTTTCGGCTGCTGAGGCATTTCTGTCACACCTATACATCGTATGAGATGATGTATAAATAGTTAACAGATGCACATGTCTTCATTCACTCTTATCTCAGGCAATACCTCTTTCTTTCTCGGAATACAGCAGGTACTGCATTCACAGGATGGTCTCGAAGTCACCTATACGCACACATCCAGGAAATCTTTCGTTAAAAAGTGCCACAGAGGCTCCAGGCATGGTTGTTCGTCTCTTGGATCGATATGGCTGATATACCGAAGGCATGCTTGTGCGCGGTCGTGTCAAGGATCTGGTCGAGGGCGTAGTAAGGATCACTTAATCAATTCTTTTTCTTTGGGCTTTTTCCATTTCAGTTTATACTTCACATATGCGTGTGTTACTTGGATTAGATGTGAACTAACTTAGTGTTTGCTGTTGATAGGATTTCGAATCCTTCTAACGTGACTAGTACGTTTTCTTCAGCTTGGAAAACTCCATAATCTGTGACAAAGCCTGGTTCAATTGTGATTATCATCCCTGGTTCTAAGATCGTTGAATCATAATTCGCAATATGGGGAGGCTCAGTAAGCATTAAGCCGATACCATGGCCCAGTCTTCCTGCACTGAAAGTCAACTCCAACCCCTGTCTCTCAAGTTCGAAAGCGCAGATGTGTGCAATATCTGAAGCCTTAACGCGGGGCTTTACAGACTTAATACACAGATCAGTAAGTTGGAGTGTTTTCGAATACATGGCTTGTTGCTTTTCTGACGGCTTGCCAATAGCCGCGATTCGGCAAAAATCTGAGTTGTACCCGCGATAGGTGCATCCTCCATCGATCCAGAGAATGTTGCCCTTGTGTACTTGACGATTTGTAGGGGCTCCGCTTATAACATCGTAGTTGTATGGTCCGGAGTTGATGAAGCACCAAGGATTAGTTCCTCCCAGTTTTGTGATTGTGCTAGTAAAGATGTCTCCGATTTCTTTCTCTGTCATTCCCGTCGTGATGCTTTCAAAACACACATGAAAGGCCTCACTCGTTATTTGGCAAGCTTTTCGGGCGCATTGGATCTCTGCCGACGACTTGACCATTCGCAGTTCCCAGAATAAAGACGAAGCATCGGCGAAAGTGACGTGTGGAAGCTTGTGTTTCATTGCCTGAAAATCGTTGTAAGATAATCCTAGTCGTTGTTCAAAACCCAATTCCGCCCCGATTCTCCCGTCATCTAGTGCCAAATCCTGAAAAACGTTGATAATTTCAGGAATATGGTCTTCGATCAGGTTTTCATAAAGTCGAATGTCTTTAACCCACGTCTCCCGTTGTGTGCTTTCTTCGACAAACTCATGCGCGATGATTACTGGTTTGCGTTCTTGAGGAATAATCATGATGTTGCATCGAGCGTATGAAAAAGAGGGGGTGGATCCACTAAAATAATGGTAATTGAATGGTTCAGTAATTAGCAGCGCATCAAGATCATTTTTACGCATTTCTTCTTGTGTTCTACGCCATCGCTGCGTATATTCAGAGTAGGGAAAAAACTGATAGTTGCTCATGTTCATTTTTCAGCTCATTGTAGACCGACTATCTTACCATAGGTGGTACAGATGATGTTTTAAGAGTATTACTTACTCAACGAATGATCATTCGGCTGTGATTGCAGTGTCACTGCAATTCGACCGACTCGTTCAAACAGGCTGACTGAGTTCTCTCGAGCATGTGAGAACTCTGTTAATATTTTCTTTGCATGTTCGCTTTGGACCATTCCAATGACATCATCGATAGCTGCAAGACTAAGCGCCTCTTTAGGGCATGCGAGGATACAGGCAGGCTCGTCATCATTATTGCAGAGGTCACAGAGAGTAATGACTCTCTTAATGGGATGAAGAGTTGGGGCACCAAATTCGCAGGCGATCCCGCACCAGCCACATTCATTACACCCGCTGTATCCTGTATCCACAGTGATAAGCCCCGTGTTCTGGTCAATGGAGAGTGCTTTTGGTGCACAGACTTTCACACAAATGGGGTCTTCACAGAGCATACAGGTAAGCGCCACATTGGCGATAGGGTCAACTAATGTATTTAAGCGAACAGCGTGAATCCGAGAGAATTGAGGATTGAAACTTTTTTCTTTTCTTGCAGAGCAGGCGAGTTCACAAATCTGGCATCCCACACATTTCTCTGGATCACAGACAATGAATTGTTTTGTCATTGTCTTGTCTCCTCAGGATCCACTTCCAGATCCAACTCATGAATCTTCTTCTTTGTTATTAATCCTGATTGGGACCACCCTCTCGCTTTATAATAGGCGTTGAGCATCATGTCAAGTTCTTCATTTGTAATAACTGATCCCTTCGCAACCCCATATGGGATAGGATCGTTCATAACTCGTGATGGTAATGAATCGTCTTGCCGGGTCCATCCTTCACGAATGTTGAATGCTTTTTTGAGATTAGAGATTCGTTCTCCAGCCTGCTTCAATTCGTTAACGGTTAGTTCTATGCCGGTAATGATCGTGTAAGCCTGCGCTAACTCGGAATAAAAATTATCAAAACATCGACGTAGGAATTTACAGATCGCCAGTGAATCCATAATGCAGACAAAATCCTCCGAATCCATCACAATTTTTCCTCGAGACCGTTCTGCTTGAAATCGGTTAACTTCTCCGCTGATGTCTGGTTCATAGGCACCGGACTTGTTATGACACCCTCCTCTAGCGGTCACAGCCCAACCTAGGGCGGCGGTCTTTAAGCCCCGAATATCATAACCTGGTAGCTCTAATCCTTTGATGTGGAGTGCGAAGTGTTCGGAGCCTTTGCCAATTTTCTCTGACGCTTTTTTCACTCCTAACCCCAATACTGCGCCAAACCCGCGTCTATGTGCTATCATATGGATTAGCTGGATAACTGCGTCGTGGTTTCCAAACTTCGCGTCAACCCCGTGGGTAGTTTTTTCTGTGATTAATCCTCGTTCATAGCATTCCATGGCCCATCCAATTATCACGCCGGTGCTGATGGTGTCCATGCCATATTGGTCGCAGAGCTCACATGCCTTGATGATGGCTGGGAAATTGTCAATGCCGCAGTTGGGACCTAACGCGTACAGGGATTCATAATCAATAGATGTTGTAGCCCCTGTATAGGGTCCTTGTTGCACCGTGCAGTTATGGTCACATGCAATTGGACATGAGGAACAGGCTACAATATTGGTAACATGATGTTCTAGCATGTATTCGCCGCTCACCTTCTCTGCATGTTCAAAGGTGGCTTGTTGCCAATTTCTCGTTGGCAGACATGCGATCCGATTCAAGACTAGGACGTTTGAGGGTGTACCCAGAATCCGATATTTTTCGGTTGCAGGGCCTTGGGCTTTTCGATAGAGGTCGAGACAAAGCTCTAGAAGTTTCTCGAGGTCCGCTACAAACACTGTGTGGCTTCCACGCACGGCAACCGCTTTCAGGTTTTTGGAGCCCATTACGGCGCCTCCTCCTGTTCTTCCCGCTGTGCGTCGGTCGTTAGCGATATTTGCAAAAAGAACCTGTTGTTCTCCTGCCATCCCAATGGAGGCTACTTTGACAGTTTTGTCCTCTAAATCTTCTCGTACAAGAGTCTCAGTTTCAGGAATACTGTGGTTGGCTAGGAATTGTGCGTTTCGTATTGTGACATGTTCGTCATCGATAAACAGATAGGAAAGGTCTGGTGCCTTGCCTTTTATTACAATAGCATCGTATCCTGCTTTCTTTACCTCGTGGGTCCAAAAACTACCAGAGAGTGAATCTCCAATAAAACCGGTGAGTGGTGATTTTGTTGTGACGCTGTGTTTGTTTCCTGTTGGAAACATCGTGCCTGCAAAGGGTCCTGGTGCAAATATCAAGGCGTTGTCGGGATGAAGTGGGTGAGTTTGTGGGGGAACGTAGTTCAATAGCAGACGTGTGGCGAAACCGACGCCTCCAATGTATTGTTTGCAAAGGGTCTGTGGGAGAGCTTGTACAGAGGTTGTCTGTTTGGATAGGTTAATGTGTAATATT
>JAOZHK010000157.1 GCA_026014905.1 Candidatus Bathyarchaeota archaeon | reverse complement strand
GCAAATCGCGCTCTGCCTGGCACTGTCTTCATGTGGGTTGTCGTTGTCCATTCGCCTGCGATTTACTTATTCACATAACATATTATGTGTATAGCTGGCTAGCTATAACGTAAAAATTGATAGGCGCGCGCGCGTAATATCAATCAGTTACCTAGGGTATCGGAGCGAAATACGACACAGCAGTTTTCCACGTGTTTTTCAGGTTAGTATTCTAGCTAGTCATATTCGGCTACAATGCCAATCACGTATCTGGGATTTAAGACTTCAAATAAATAGAAAAGAATTACCTTGAGGGAGCTTCAACTTCTAAGATCGCTTCCACGGTCCATCCCGCGCGCGCAGTATTAATGGTACGATCACGCAGATCATTATTCACTAGTTAACTAGCTAACCACTTTTATATTAAATAAGATAAATATTATCTTGTGATGCCAATGATTATCGATGTGAGAAGCACAGAAGAATATATTAAAAACCACATCAAAGGAGCAATAAGTTTACCACTATTCGCTCTAGAAAGTCACATCAGCTTTCTTAAGGGTAAAGAGGTCCTCGTGTACTGTGACACTGGGCATAGAGCTAAACTGGCAACTGAACTCTTGAACAAGCAGGGCATCAAAACTAGCGTCATTCCAAATGAGACCATTGACCAATATGAGGAAGAAGGCAAGTCCATAATATGCGCCATAAACTATCTCTCTGTTAAACCAGGCTTTGAAGAAGCGTTTGAGAAGACGGTTCATGTTGAAGAGGAATTTGAAAGAAAAGTGAAGGACTTATGTCATATTACAGCGAGCATGAAGGGATTTCTTGGCTCAAAGATATTCAAGGTTTCAACAATATCGTATGGTGGAAGCGGCCTTAAAGGTGAATCCAAAGATATAGAAGTAGAGCCCACAAAATATGTCATGTTGACTTATTGGACAAGTAAGGATGTTCATGAAGAATTCCATAAACAACCAGTAATCAGGGACGGGTTCATGAGCTTGATGCCCTTCCTCTCAATAATGCCTTACGAAGAATATGGCATAATGATGAGGTAAAAAGCTAGCTAGCTATATCGTTTTCGTAACTCTTGGATCCCCTTCTCTACCTGGGGGATACGGAACAGTTGAATATAATCATCTTCACCTGCAACAGGTCGTGTTAACCAGACTACGCGCGCGTCGAGAGAGCAGAACGTGTTTTTATAACTTTTATAATTATAAAAATAGTTATTCAAGTTGAATGGAAAGTTGATGCTTTTTTGAGAGCTCTTTGAGCTGCTTCTCGATATCTTTAGCCAGTCTCAAATGGTAATTTCGACACCATAACAAATTGGTAACAAGTTGTTGTTGATAGGTATCTTCTAAATAACCCATTATGTTCCTCTTCTTTGGAGTTCACATTATCTCATCTATTAACATATAATATTACCGGTTTCACGTCAGGATGATTGTATGATTTAACTGATGCGTCACGAAGACTTGTACGAGCTCATTTGTTATCAGTCTTCACGTGAATATCTTGGTGGAATAATTCTGAGAACGCCTGAGATGTTTTTATTAACTCTCCAAAAGTTTAATGTCCAGTTATCTTTCCGCATTCGTTCTCGTGTGACAAGTTCTAAATCTAAAAGATCATTCAACGCTCGACGAACAGCATGGAGAGAGGAATTAACCTTCATAGCGACGTCTCGAGCTAGCACGTTCTCTCCTTTTTCCTGTAAGAATGCATATACTTTTAATGCTAGATCGTCTTGGCGACTTAGTACTCGATTAAACGCTCGCCATAATCGCCATTCTTCAGGAGTTTCATCAATAACGAGAACATTGATAGCTTTACTTTTGTCGATTTGGATTTTCTCTATTCGCAAATTGAATCCCTAATCTAATTAAAAAGATTGTTAATAGTATAAATTGTGTCAGAAATAAAGTTATTATTTAAAATTTTATCTCCTACTTGGTATAGAGGGCCACGCGCGCGATATCACTCATGGAACGTAGGTAAACTAAGAATATGGGCACTCACAGCTCCAGCAATCACTAAAAGCAAAATACGTAAAAAAACATCATCTAAAAAAAATATAATTGTAACCGAGATCATCAGCCACATAGAGAAAAGGGCGACTCCTTTCTGTCGCCGCCTCATTCCTTTCCCTGTTATATAGTTACTAATGAACTCTCCTAAAACACGACTGGAAATTAATTTTTGATAAAGGCGTGGTGATCCACGAATATAACATGCAGCAGCTAGAAGTAGAAAAGGGGTAGTAGGTAAAATTGGTAGAATAATTCCAATAGATCCTATTCCAAGAAAAATTGTTCCAAGAAAAATGAAAAATATCCGTTTTATTTTACCTGTAATAAAACCCATAATTTAACAATTCAATGTAAAGTATACGCGTCATATCAATTTATTCATTTGATAATTGCACATTTAAATATCATTCTTTAAGACAATGAGCTAAGAGATTTCATCATCTTTGTCAATTATTTTAGGTGTGCATGTTCAACTCAAAATGCTAACGAAGTTTTATATTGTGTCTAAATATCATATGTAGTTGATGTGACATGCCTACATTTCCAGGAGATAAACTTCGTGAATTAAGTTCGAAAATGTTAGCTGCTGCTGACGCCTCTACAGAACAAGCCTCCATACTAACCGACGTGCTGATGGAAGCAAGCCTCTTTGGCATCGACTCACACGGGATCCGAGCGCTCCCTGGGCACCTCCGGAACTTGCAAAACGGGCGGATTCAATCCGATGCAGAGATCAAAGTCTTGAAAGACACTCCAACAACCGCGCTGTGGGAAGGCGGCTGTGAGTTCGGGCACGTCGTCGGGAAGCAAGCGATGGAAGCCGCCATCCAGAAAGCGCATGCCTATCGAATGGGCTGGGTCTCCACCGTTAGTGAACACATTGGAGGTCTCTTTTATTATGCCCTTATGGCGGCACAGCAGGATATGATTGGGATTGTAACCTGCCGGGTCACCACGACCGGTGGCCGCATCACCCCTTATAATGGACGGGAAGGGCGCTTTGGCACCAACCCGATGGCTATCAGCATTCCCGCGGATCAGGAAAACCCCATCCTCCTCGATATCGCGACGAGTATGGTTGCAGGTGGTCATATCGCCGTGATGGCGGCACGGGGCGAGAAAGCACCGGAAGGCTGGCTCCTCGACAAAGACGGTACTCCCACCACCGACCCGAATGCGTACTTGCAGGGCGGGTTAATGGTGCCCTTCGGCACCTACAAAGGCTATGGACTCAGCGTCATCATCGCCGCCCTTCCCATGTTTCTCCCTGACCTTGGTATTGAGAAGGAGAATGAGCCCTACTTATGGGGGCATACGTTCATGGCGTTGGATCCTGGCGGTTTCATGCCGGTTCAAACCTTTAAAGAACGAACTGATGACTTAATTCAATACATCAAATCGTGTCCACCATTGCCTGGAAAAGAAGTATTAATGCCTTTCGAACGAGAATGGCGAGTGAGGGAGCAGCGGACGAAAGAGGGAATCCTTGTCGATGACCTTTTCTGGAAGAATTTCATTGACGTCGGCAAGGAACTTGGTATTGATGTCAATAAAGAAATGGGTTTGTAACCGCCGCTAACCTGTCGGCAGAGCTCAGGGTCATTGATGAGAGAGCTTACCCAATAAAGGCTCCCTGACTAATGAGTCTTTTTTGAAGCGATTTTATATCGATCTTTCTAAGCCCCGTGTTTTCATGGATAGCCATTGCTGCAGCAGTTCCAGCGCCCTCTGCTATTGGTATAGCGGCTGGAACTTGTCGAACTGATCCATGAGCCTCATGTGATGCTGAAATGCATCGTCCAGTTATTAGAACATTAGCTAAATGCTTAGCTAAGACACATCGATATGGAATCTGATAATAATCTCCATCTGGTGGAGCGAGAAAGAGTCCACCAATCCCAGTTGGATTATGTATATCAATTCGAATCGAACACGCAGCAATTGCATCGGGAAATTTTGTCGCGCCTAATACATCTTCCTTGGTTAACACATACTCACCTAAAATTCGGCGCGATTCTCTCACTCCAATATATGATCCAATATCAACAAGATGGGCTTGTTCAAATCCCTTCATATATCGTCTCATAAAATTCATAAGTTGTATTACTTGCTTGAGTCCTTCAACCTCAGCGCGTGTCAGGTCTTTTGTACATGTAGCATCAATTCCATGGACTCTAACAGTATTCACATAGATTTGGTCATTGATAGGTGTCAGATGAAACCAAAAACGGCCTGCTGGAAAGTCATAGACGCCATCTTCTTTCGCAGCCTTTACTTCTTCTTGAAATGGGCGGTCGCTCACGGAAATTCGATCCCTCATGATTTGCTGTTTTTTTCCATAAATCTGAAAAACTTTATCAAGATTGACTCCTCCTACCCGAAACGTTGTTGTAACCGGTTGCAAAAGGCCGTCTTGCACGCGTCCCTTCTCATAATGCGCGCCAGCTTGAGTCGCAATATCACCATCTCCCGTAGAATCAATAAATATCTGACCCTCTACAGCTTGTCGCCCGGACTTATTCTCTATAATGATCGCCTGTACTTTCTGTTCTTCAGCAATTGTATCAACCGCCATTGTATGGTACAGTAGCCGAACGTTCGCCTGTTGCACTATTTCCTGAAGTACAAACTTCAATATTTGTGGATCAAAAACTTCCACACCACTAAGCATCCCCCCAAGATATTCTTTTAAACGATATTCTTCGATTACACCTCCAAGCTCACGACATTTATGAAGAATTTCTAGATAAAGGCCACGAGCAACGCGTTTTTCATGTGGTATCTTCCCCCAATAAGCGTGGGAGGTATCCATCCGTGTCATCAATCCCCCTGTCATAGTCCCTCCTAGGCAATTGCCTCTTTCAATAATCATCACATCCGCTCCATTTCGCGCTGCTGCAATAGCTGCAGGAACACCAGCTGAACCTCCGCCAACAACTATCACATCTGCTTGATCAATTACAGGTATCCTCTTCTGAGGCTCTACAATAAAATCCAACAAAAAGTCACACCTAGTTATCTAACTGGGAATAGACCTTGGAAAATTAATAAATGTTAGCTTCCATGATTTGAACAACTGAAAGATTGCCAGGCTCATTAACTAAATGAAAACGCGCGTGCGTTATTCTCCGAAATTACGAACAACGACCTGACTTAAATAGTGATTAGAGTAGACTAATAAGAAGGTCGTTTTGATGATCCTATTTATTGTAAATGCTGAGAAATGTAATCGAGACCAGATCTGCGTTGAAAATTGTCCACGTGCGCTTATCGAAGTAACTACCCAAAATGATGTGCCTACACGCGCGCGCGTTCAAGCAACAACTCGTTGAGACTGCAATGCCAATCTGGAAAAGGTTCATAGATACCATAGAAGAGACACAACCGAAACTGTATGAGAACATCATGAGGCTCTACCAATTAAAACCCGAACCCAAAGACTTGGTGTACCACTCTGCCCCAGTAATCCTCTTTATTATTGGTCTAAAGGCTAACGCGGTGAGCTGTGCGCTGGCCTGTGAAAACATCATGCTTGCCGCAACCTCACTCGGTCTCGGTAGCTGCTACGTTGGATTCGGCATGATGATCACAAGTAACGCTGAGATCGTCCAAGCCCTTGAACTCACGGAAAAAGAACGCCTCTACGGACCAATTCTACTGGGCTATCCCAAGGATGACCCAAACGTACGCTTTATGGATAGTCATGGCAGATACGTCGAACCCAGGATTAAATGGATTTAGCTAGCTAAGTATCTGTGCGCGCGTACTTGGAAGCTAGCTAGCTAAGAGATCATATTCTTTCAATTTCTTCGTCAGTAAAGCTTGGAACTCCCTGTCTTGCATTAGAACATTCATCAACGTATCAGTTTGCTCGCGCGCGGCTTCCAACTGTGTTGCTGCGTGAATATCGAGGGCTAATCCACAGCGGGAGCAGAACTTGGCATTATACACATTGCTGACATCGCAGCGCGGGCAGATCCGTGGCGTCAGTTTGGGTTTTTCAATAGTTTCGTCCTTCAATCCATACACGCCAAGAATGGCATCATCGACATCCCGCCCCGATAAGTGGACATAGATACTGGGCATATCGGATCCCTGCTTCCACCCAAAGATCTGGTTCATCTGCGCTTCGGTTAGCTTTGTAGCTAAGAAGGTGGCACGACTATGGCGAAATTGATGAGGAGTTACCCTTTTCCTCAGGTTAGCACGTTTCGCTGTAACTTTCAGGACTTTCGCCAGCGCAGGATAACTCATTGCCTGGTTGCGATTTACCGTGCCTTGATTCACCCACAACGGGGATTCCGGATTCTCTTGTAATGGGTGGTGCTGGATCCATGTATTTAGATACGGCGTAGCAGCGACTACGATAACGCGGCGGGAGTCGGTTTTGCCTTGTAGCATCAAGGTCGTATAACGATCTTCAAACACGACATCTCGTATCTGCATGTTGCCGAGTTCCCCGATCCTGGCTCCACTCTCGTAGAGTGTGATGATGAACGCTTTATTTCGTGGTGTGTTTGCGGTATCGACGAGTCGTTTCACATCTTATTCGGTGAGGAGATCTTGGGGGAGGAGACTATCCTTTTTTCTTAAAAGTGGTCGTAATCCACTTGACGGCTTCAGGATACTCGTCTCCGCCATTCAACCATTTGTAGAAGCGCTTAATGGCGACTTTGTAGTCGTGCTTGGTCCACACTGAATAGTCACTGCGCTCCAATTGCATGACAAGATTTTCGATGTCTTGTTTTTTAGCAGCATCGAAGTTTTTTCCCAGCCATTTCGCGAGTTTCCGTAGCGTCAAGACATACTTAGTGACTCGTCCAGTGCTAAGGCCCTCCGCAAAAATCGCATGTTCAAACTGTTGGATGAGTTCAGCATTGCGTGGGGTGATAGGGTTGGCTGCTTGGACACGCTGCTCTGCGGTATGAAGTCGTGAGATAAAATCATGGATATCGATGCGTCGATACAATGATGGTCAAAAGAAGATGGGAAAAAGGGCTTTTATATTTGTGGTGTGGAGCCTCGGGCGGGATTTGAACCCGCGACCTGCGGCTCTCTCACGATAGCTACGAGGCCGCTGCTATGCCGTCTAAGCCACCGAGGCATATATTCTCATCTATGGACTCTCTTCTAATGTAATAAAATTGTTGCTATGGGCTACGCACGCGTTTTATCCAAGTGAGTGCATGCGTTTATATCCAGCTCACTGGATATGGAAGATTCGATTAACATGTTTGCTTTATTTATGAGAAGGGTCTCGTAGGATTATGTTTTGTGAGCCTAAGCCAAAATATTTACTATGATTGAATTAATATGTATTGCTTAATAATAGATTGTGGGTAACTGAGCATGAAAATCGTAGATATTGTTCCACGAGAACGTTTAATTGGGAAAGTTATTGGACAACCCGTGTTTCGCGATGCGATCAATCACGGAGGGAATCTTGTGACATGGGAATATACTGAGATTTTGACAGATGAGGAGATTTCTGGCTTTATCCCGACAGGAATTTCTGGTGATGCTTTATCTGCGATCAAATCTGTGATAATTGGATCGGATCCTCTGCATATTCAAAAGATTTGGCATCATTTGTATTGGCAATTTTTTAACCAAGGGCGCTCCCGAGGAATGATGCGAGCGATCAGCTGGATCGACGTTGGGTTATGGGATATCATTGGGAAGAAGTTGAATGCGCCAGTATATAAGCTGTTAGGAGGTTACCGAGATCGCGTACCAGGATATGGAAGTGGAGGAGTTCTCTCATTAACTCACGATGATTTGGTGAAAGAACAAATGAGTTGGGTTGAAGAAGGATTTCGAGCGGTCAAGATGAAAGTGGGTCGTAAAAAGTGGCGCGAAGATCTCGAACGCGTTAAAGCAGTACGAGATGCGATAGGATCTTCAATTGATCTCATGGTCGATGCTAACAATGGATGGTCGGTTGCGACTGCGATACGTGTCGCGAAGCGTCTTGAACGCTATGATGTGAATTGGCTTGAAGAACCAGTGATTGCAGAAGATTACTCGGGTTATCAGCAGATTCGATCAGCAACTGAGATTCCTATAGCAGGAGGCGAGAGTGAATACACGAAGTGGGGTTTTAAGGAATTATTGATCAGGAATTGTATCGATATTGTTCAAGCGGATGTAGGACGAGTCGGTGGTATAACAGAATATATGAAGGTTGGTGGGATGGCTGAAGCGTTTAACCTCCCAATGTGTCCACATGGGGCAGGTATTGTAAGTGCTCATTGTGTAGCTGCAGCATCTAATGGAATGATTGTAGAATTTTTTGATGGTAACCGCCTTCCTAACACAACTCTTCGGAAATTTCAAGAAGAATCGGGATGCCGTTTCATGCCTGATAGCATACGTCCAGTTAACGGTTGGATAGATTTGCCTAATGTACCAGGCTTGGGTTTTAACCCTGATCTAGATGCCATAAACAGATATAAGGACCAGTATCAGTTTGATGAAGCCACCTTATCTGTACGACGAACCCTTCCTCCAATGAATAACAATCTCTTTCAATCACTCTGAACTATCTGATACTCCATTATTTTATTCAACTCATGAAGGGCTTTGATAGCTACCAGTATCATGTCGTCTGTGGGCTCTTTTGTAGTTAAATATTGCAGAGCTAGCCCCGGATACATGAGAATTTTCAAAAGAGTTGAGGTTTTATGCTTCCCATATAGCCTCATGGCTTCATATGATATCGCTCCAATAACTGGAATAAGGGCGATTCGATAGGCTAATCGAATCCAGATTGTAGTATGTGGGAAGAGAGAAAACACAAAAATGCTTACTATCATAATTACGAATACGCCAGAGGTTCCACATCGAGGGTGTTTTCGCGAACACATTCTTACATCTCGTACTGTTATCGGGGTCATCGATTCAAAAGCGTTAATTACTTTGTGCTCAGCACCATGATATTGAAGAATTCTATGATACTCGCTCCAAAGTGAAATTAATTTCAGAAAAAAGAGAAATAAAACAAGTCGTATTCCTCCCTCAAAAAGATTGAAAAGCCATCCAGGTATCGGAAATAGCGTCACCATGAAAAAAGGTGCTACTATAAAGAAAGCTGATGCTAAAATTATGAGGGCAATAGTGAATCCGATTTCTTTACTTGAAATAGATTCATTCTCTGCTTCCAGAGTCATATTCGCAGAATAAAATAGACTATGTAAGCCTATATATAGCGTGTCAACAAATGCGGGCGTTCCTCGAATAAAGGGTAACTGAAAAAAGGCATGTTTTTCAGATAACGAGTGTGCTTCTTCTGTTATTGTTACAATGGTGCCATCCAATTTTCGTAAACTAATGGCTTTGTGAGTTTTGGAGCGCAGCATCACCCCCTCAATAACGGCTTGACCTCCAAAGGCTAGGGATCTTTCGGACAACTTCATAGTATTTCTTATATTGCTTTCCTATTCCAATCACTATCACTTTTATGAATCAGTAAACTATATTCTAAATGCGCAAGAAACTGGATTCAAGCATCGTTTTTCTGTTGACGGTTGATTAATCATAGGATTGTTTAGGATACAAACGTTTCCACATGACAAAACCTACTACTACTAAAATCATCCCCGAAATAACGGCGTTAATGTTGAAATCACTAAACCAAATGCCATAGATCACGAATGCACCAAATAACGAGATAGCGATAAATACTAAGATAGTTCGACGATAGATTCGATTGACAGGCACTATCACGCAATCCTTGTTATCAATTCGTGATAGTGCATGAAAATATAAGATTTTGCTTTAAAAAATAAATGAGAAATAATTGCAGACGAAATGCTAATCGCGTGCGCGTGGCTTTACTATGTCAAATAGGTAGAAAACTATTATACTATCAGTTTATTTAATGTAGGTATACTTTTACGTCCATCTATTTTCAGCAGAAGGTCAGGACTTGTCGCGTCCAATCAAGCGGAAATATCAAAGATTTAAACAAATGCGCCCGAGGGGACGACCCCGTGGACGATTAAACCTCTATGATGACGTCAAAACCATTGTAAAAATCGCTGACCAATTTGATCTTCATCCCCATCAGTTAGCAACATCGCTTATCCAAGCTTGGAAGAAACATAGTGCATCTTGTGGCCCATTGACTATCTATCGACGGAGTAAAAACCAGAATGCTATTATTGTTATGATCAGTCATGGCGAACAGATCGTTTCACAATTCTCAGTTCATTTAGATATTTTGCGCAACACAGAGTATTACATTCGTTAAGCGCCTGACCCATCTCCTCGACGAATGACGTAATACTCAACGACAAATAATAAACCTTATATACCTCTAGATACTAGATGGGGGGCTTGATTGCATGAACGCTCACCATGTCGACACCATCTTCGAAGAGAGAATATCGAATTACTCACATCTAGCCAGAAAATACGCTGGTAAGATTACACGGATCGTTGAATCCATGAAATCTGAAATGAAAGAAAAGATCCAGGAGAGTAAAAAAGGAAATCGATCTCAATATTTGACAGCACTCGAAGAATGGTACGCCCGAAAAACTGTTTTTTTCAATCGCGCTTTAGATGAGATCGAGACGATAAAAACTGCTGGATTTAAACACGGCCAGACAATGTACACACTGATACGTCAAACGCAAGATGCCTTAGCTCATTCAGTCTCACAACTCCGAGCCGATTTAAAATAACCAGTTAAACAGTTCCGATGCAAGTGACGTGCGCGTGTATATAGCCCCAATCTAAGATGGCATCATCTTTACTGAAAGCAGTTTATGACGAATAACGTTTATGCAGGATTTCTTATAACAATAAAGCAACGCTTGAAGCACTACACGCGCTGAATCAAAGGTGAATGTGTGGATCAAACAAATATTATCTCAGGACTTGTAAAGCTAATTCAGAAAGCAGAGACCGAACTACCCACAGATGTAATCCAGGCTCTTGAAAAAGCGTACCTTATTGAAGAAGGATTAGCCAAAACACAGATTGCAACGATTCTAACCAACATCCAAGTTTCACAAAAATCTCAACGTCCAATGTGTCAAGATACAGGTATCCAAACATTTTATGTATCTCTTGGTGTCGATTCGCCTTATCGCGCTGAATTAAATAATTTAATCGCTGCTGGAGTTAAGGTGGCTACGCAACAGATTCCTTTACGTCCAAACACTGTTGATCCGTTAACTGGTGACAATCATCAAGATAATACGGGGCATTATATTCCACACGTTACCTGGGAGCTAGTGCCAGGAGACAAGGTATGGGTCACTGCATTTCCAAAAGGTGGAGGAAGCGAAAACATGAGTCGACTGGGAATGTTGAAACCTAGTGAAGGCTTGCAAGCTGTCAACAATTTTGTAGTAAATGCGGTAACAAACGCAGGTGGGCAGCCTTGTCCTCCCACCATAGTTGGAGTTGGAATAGGGGGAGGAGCAGATCTTGCACTAAAAATTGCAAAAAAAGCTTTATTGAGACCTATAGGGCGCACCCATGCTAATCCGGCGATAGCCATGATTGAGAATGAGTTGATCTCACAACTTAATGCAAGTGGGATAGGTCCAATGGGTCTTGGTGGGAAAACCACAGTTCTTGATGTTAAGATTGAAGTCGCGCATCGACATCCCGCAAGTCTTCCTGTTGGTCTTGTTGTCCAATGTTGGGCAAACCGCCGTGCCCGTTTGCTGCTTCATGCGGACGGTACCTGGGAGGTGCATTAAATTGGAATATCATCTTACTCTGCCATTACAGAAAGATGATATATCCAAGTTGCATATTCGAGATGTACTCTATGTAACTGGAAAAATGTTTACTGCTCGAGATGAAGCTCATCAACTCATGCTGGATCTTGATGCGCGCTCTGTGCCCTTTAATCCTGCGGAGATGGCTTTGTTTCATTGTGGGCCTTTAATGAAATTTGTAGAAAGTAAATGGTATGCAGTATCTGCTGGTCCAACCACTAGTAGTCGACTGGAGTCGTTTGAAGATCGCTTTATAGCAAAATTCTCCATCACCATTATTATTGGAAAGGGAGGAATGGGGAGTAGAACTTGTCAGGCTTTGCAGAAATATGGTGCAGTATACACTGCATTCACAGGTGGAGCAGGCGCATTAGCTGCTGATATGGTTGATGACGTGTTAGATGTTTTTTGGTTAAAGCGTTTCGGGATGCCTGAAGCTGTGTGGTTATTCAAAGTGAAAGATTTTGGTCCATTAATTGTAGCAATGGACGCTCATGGGCGCTCTCTTTATACGAGATAACGCGCACGTAGAGATTTCAATTTAGAGTTTATTATATGTAGTCTATTGGTGAGGAGCTAGATCGCGATAACTTCGTTAAGTGATGGAGCCTTTTCGTCCCAATCTCAATTGGAGTTCACCTTGATACTGAGCCACGTGCCCATTCTTTATTTCAATGGGGTCACCGACATCATGGGTCTTCAATTGATTATTCCATAAACTGAGTTGAATGGTTCCGGTGTCATCAGCGATGGTCACATTGGTGAAATTCGCCCATTCGCCAAACCGAGTCATCACTCGTCTCACGGGGAGAATCTCAATAATCTTGGCTTTCAGATCCACACGCTTCATTTTATTTTTGAGTTGTCCTATTTTCTGGGATACAGTTTCTTTGCGATTGTATCGCTCTCTAATCTCGTGCACGGGCACATATTGCAGGTGATTGTGGAATTCGTTGGGGTTTTCTAGCACGATGGTTTTAATGGGAAATTGGGACACTACCGAGTCGTTATCGGTTACTAATATCATGGCTGTATCTTCATCTTTCACGCCTCGACAAGTGATCGTCAACGTTTTCCACTGATCTGTTTGATTCTTCCATGCTTTGATGATGGATGCAATTAATCGATGTGGGTCGATATCATATTTCGACGCGATCTCGACAATTGTATATAGCGGTTCAGCATACATTCGCATCTTACCTTTATGTCGACCTCGACCATATTCGTATGCATATCTAGACAAAGAAATTAACCTCTTCGTGAATAATCCAACAAGTATTAACTGAAAAACAGTAAAATAGTCACAGATTTGACCATTCAATTGCATGCCGCTCTTATAAGTCCTTGTGAATTAGCCTAAGTTAAGTTATAGTCTAGTAGTGAGTCGTTGATCATGTTTCAGTTCATGATAGATTTTCGATGTAATCCGCTTGTGTCGGATCATTGGTGAGTTTTCTGATGTCCTCTAATGCTGGTTCATGAGTATTTTCCCAGTAACGCACGCGAGAATTCATGGAGATCGAGGAACCGCAGGTGCTCGTCGGGAGGGCCGCCGTGGGGATTTGAACCCCACCTCCTGGCTCCATTAGCCCGAAGAGTTTAAATCTTCGTCAGGCCAGTACGCTGCCAGATTTCGCGAACAAAGTTCTCTACGTTACGGCGGCCATACAACATGGAACATGGATCTCCGTCTTATAATGTTTATGCGGCTCCACTAATACGCATTGATTCATCTTGTCGCTGTCCAAATGGATTAAGAGTGTGCAGATGATTTAACGGAAGCCTCTTTATATCTGTAATTCTCTATACACAGTAGTCGTGCCGGGGTGGCTGAGGGGTTGAGGCGGCCGGCTGCAGACCGGCTCCATACCGGTTCGAATCCGGTCCCCGGCTTCATCTCGATGTTCTTGCTCGCGCCCTCCCAGTATTGGCCTTCATTATGTACCAGTTAAGTGAATGTGCACGCACGCGTGTTTTCAAAGATATTAGGGGTAGGTTTATGAGTGGATATATCTTTTCATTACTTTCAAATAGTGGCTTCAAGAGAGTCACAACTATCCGATCATTTAGTAGGAGAACGTAGATAATGACGCAGTTAAAACCTGGAATCTATTGGGTGGGAGCAATCGATTGGAATATTCGAAATTTCCATGGTTATGTCACGAACCGTGGTTCCACCTATAATGCTTATTTAATTGTGGATGAAACGACCGTTTTAATTGACACTGTGAAAACGTCTTTTTTCTCGGAGATGATGGGCCGCATTGAAGCGATTATTGATCCACAAGAAATCAAATATTTAATTTCAAACCATACTGAACCTGATCATTCGGGGTCCATTACTCAGTTTCTCAATCACTCAAATGCGACGCTGATTGCGACTCCCGCGGGTCAGCGAGGGTTGCGGCGGTATTATGGTGAAGACCTGGAGTGCATCACGACGAAAGAAATGCCTACTTTGTCCTTAGGTACACGAACGCTTCAGTTTGTTCCGGTACCTATGGTGCATTGGCCTGATTCAATGGTCACTTACCTGCCTGAAGAGAAGCTGCTTTTCTCGAATGATGCCTTTGGTCAACACCTTGCATCATCCAAGCGATTTGATGATGAAGTCGATCCAGCCATTCTCATGCAGGAAGCCAAAACCTATTATGCGAATATCGTCATGCACTTGTGGGCTCCAATACGCCGGGCGTTAACAACGCTTCAATCGGTTGAGGTGGATATGATTGCCCCCTCTCATGGAATGATTTGGCGCGCCAATCCATCGCAGATTGTGAATGCTTACACGAAGTGGGTGGATGGGGTATGGCAACCACGTGTTGTTACCGTTTATGATACCATGTGGGGTAGCACTGGATTACTCGCGAAGGCGATCGCGGAAGGAATTGCTAGTCAAGGTGTCGAGGTCGAGGTCTATAAGTTAGGATCTGCTAATCAAACTGAGATTATCACTAGCTTGCTGGATGCGAGAGCTGTTCTCATTGGTTCGCCGACGCTCAATAATGGATTGTTTCCAACGGTGGCAGGATTTCTCGCATACATGAAAGGATTAAAGCCTCGCAATAAGCTTGGGGCAGTCTTCAGCTCGTACGGGTGGAGTGGCGGAGCCAAAAAAGAAGCTGAAGCTATGTTAACTGCGACAGGTGTCGAAGTATTACCGTGTGATCTCGAAGTCACTTTTCGTCCAACATCGATAGAGCTGCAACGGGCTGT
>JAOZHK010000147.1 GCA_026014905.1 Candidatus Bathyarchaeota archaeon | reverse complement strand
CTTTTTGGGACGAGTGGGTGGTCTTATAAAGAGTGGGTTGGACCTGTGTACCCCGGTACCACGCGGATGTTCAGTTTTTATTCTCAGCTGTTTCAAACCGCTGAAATTAATTCTACATTTTATGCGTATCCAAAACAATCCGTCATCTATGGATTAAACCGCGTATCGCCCCCTTCCTTTGTTTTTTCGGCGAAACTGCCCCGTATCATTACTCATCAAAAACGCCTCGATCTTCAACAAAAAGTTGAGAACTATCTCTTTCGCTTCCTGGATTTATTACAGCCACTATATGCTTCGGGGAAACTGGGGTGTCTTCTGATCCAGTTACCTCCGAGTTTCCAGTATCCGCGTGATCAGAAAAACCTCACTAGCTTTCTCGAGATTCTGCCTCAAAGCTATGATTTCGCGGTGGAGTTCCGTAACCTCTCATGGATGCGTGATGATACATGGCGCCTCCTCACAAAGTATGAGATCGCGTACTGCATAGTTGATGAACCACTACTTCCTCCGGAAGTTCATCTCACCACTGATTTCGCATATTTTCGATGGCATGGACATGGATCTCGCCTGTGGTATGATTACCACTACACTCAACCTGAACTTCAAGCCTGGCTGCCTCACATCGAAGACACACGCGACCACGTTAGTAAGATTTATGGCTATTTCAACAACCACTTTCATGGCTATGCTGTCGAAAACTGTGTAGAAATCTTAGAAATGTTAGATGCTGCGACTACTCAACAAATTTCCATCAAAACGAAGATCAAAAACTATAATACGACAAAACCCACCCACAGTCCCACACTGGCCGAGTTCAATACAGATCATCAAGCCGACGATATTCGTTTATTATTACTGCAATTATCCGATCAAGGACGCGTCACTCGAGGCTTGCAATTACCTGAACCCATATTCACCAAAGAATCCAGTGCCCATATCATGGGGACAATACGGAATTATCAATTTGATGTCGATGTCGATCACCAAACAATCCGGCATAACTGTGGTGACTGGCGCAAAGGCGTACAGCAGAAGCGATTATGTAAACATTTAATAAAACTCTTCAACAGCCTCCCTCTCCAACAAGCCAACACCATCTTACTTGATTTAATCCAGAATAAATCCAGTTGGCAGTTTATAGCAGAATAAAGAGAAGAATTAAATTACCTTCAACAATCCAAGAACTGCGATAATTGCCCATAAGATATTCAAAGCTGCCGCTGGATACGCGGTGTTAGCAAATGCATTAATGCCGATACAACATGCACCTATTAAATTGATCCCATGATAGCGTAGCGAACGTCGATCCACTTAATTCAATGTGTTTAGGAGATATGCGGTGAAAACGAGAATCATGCCAATCCATCCAGTAATTTCAACGATCATCATCTCAAATATCTCCTACTTTCTCCCATCATTCGCCCGCGTAAATCAGATAAAAATTCAAGTATCAGTCTTGACCGGACATACTATGATATATTATTAAGCTTTTTATACAATGCAGTTGCTTGCTAGCTGGCACTCTCATGGTGACGTATCAGATGCGAGTCCCTGAAGCCATCAAATACTACTCTGTCCAGCTTTTTGCCAATTTAGCGGTCGCAGCGACTCGTCTATTCCTGCCCAATCTAGCTAAAAGCTTAGGTTCCACTAATACCCAGATTGGCGTGATTGGTGCAGTCTCCAACCTCATGGTATTTATTTCAACGTTCATCTTTAGTCGACGGACAGACATCGAGGGGTCAAAGCGATATTTACCCATCGGGTTACTCTGTTCCGCCATCATGGTTGGTACGCTGTATCTTAGTGATAGTTTTGCTTCGCTTCTCATCTTCTTTTCTCTTGCTGGCTTCGCAATGGGCATATATCCCTCAACACTGGTCGCCTATGTCTTCGGGAAACGCGTGCGGTTAGGAAAATTCTCCTCCATGGGGTCACTCGGCGCTGGAATTGGTTTATTCGCCGCAGGGTATATCGCTAATCAAGCATCCTTACAAACAGTGTTCTTATTTGGAGCGCTTTTCTTCTTTGGCTCCTTTATCATTTCGACCCAACTTCCAACAATTCCCCAAATTCGACACAAAGTTCCCTTTTTCCCAAAACAACTGCTCAAACAGAATGCCTCAATCTTTATTCCTTATCTCATTCGACACCTTGCAGCAAACATTGTCTGGATCATCTATCCCTTGTACTTACAGCAGTTGGGTCTGGACTTTTTATCCATCTCTCTCTTGTATACTCTTAATCCATTCATTCAATTCATCTTAATGTACACAATAACAGATCGGGTATCGGCTTACAAATTGATGGCTCTTGGATTACTCTTCTCGACAAGTGCATTCTTTGTCATGTTTCTATCCTCAACGCCATGGCACATCATTCCTGTTCAGCTCCTTATCGCTGCATCATGGTCATGCCTCTATGTTGGAGCCCTACGCCAGGTAACAGAGAAAGACGTCCGAAAAGCCACAACAACAGGATTACTCACATCAATCATCAATATTGGAAACATTACTGGACCCCTCATTGGCGGATTTATCTCCGAGTTAACTGGTAGTACGCGAGACAATATGTTGATCGCTACCGTCTTAACCCTGTCCGCGGTTCCTCTCTATCTACGCTTTCATAACCGGACAACAGAGAATAAAGAGGCTCAATGAGCTGCTATTCTTCCACCACGAACACATCATTTATCCCCTGAGTATCATGACTACACAACTCCTGCATTTTTTCATCAAATTCCGAAACATGATTCTCCATATATCCCCGGAGAGCCTGTTCAACATACTCAACGACATCTCCCGTCCCTCCATAAGCCATTGTAATGAATACAAGAAACCTCTGCCAGAGATCTGAATCAATCATAATTGACGCATTTTCTTCGCTACTCATACATTAACCCCTCAAACCTCATAGTGAACAACGCAAAAAAAAGTTTATCACCCGCCTTGACATCCCCAACATGAACATCATGAATCACTCAAAGGAGATATAATCTGCAGATGCGTGCTTCTGAAGTCAAAGTTACGCCAATTTACCAACAATTAGGCGTAAAACGCGTCATAAACTGTATGTCCACCACAAGCCCTCTAGGCTCATCAGTTGTGGATCCACAAGTGATGAACGCCATGAATGCAGCATCCAAGCATTTTGTGGCACTCGACGATCTTCAAAACAAAGCAGGTGGAATCATCGCAGCCATAACAGGCACCGAAACTGCAATCGTTACAAGCGGATGTGCCGCGGCACTCACAATGGCTACAGCAGCCTGTATGATGAAAAACACACCTCTTGAACAATATCAGTTATCCCCTAATCAACCCCCAACGGAAGTCGGTGACTGGTTGACTTGGATGCAGCGACTGCCCAATGACACTGCCGGTTTACGAAACGAAATCTTGCTTCAACGAGGCCATCTCAATATGTACAGTCAGGCCCATCGTGCTGCTGGTGCTCAACTAGTTTTGGCAGGAACATCTACAGACTGTCGCTGTTCCGAATTAGAAGCCAAGTTAACGTCTCGAACTGCAGCCATTGCTTTTGTTGGTATGTATGCCCATCGAGGACTTCCATTCTCTGAAATTGTAACTCTAGCTCAACGTCATGAGCGCCCAATCATCGTGGATGCTTCCTACACCCTTCCTCCACGAAGCAACCTTCAATACTGGGCAGCCGCTGGAGCCGATTTAGTGTGTTATTCCGGAGGAAAAGCGATTCGTGGTCCAACTGATACTGGAATACTTTGTGGGCGAGAAGACCTAGTAACTCTTGCAGCAATACAAATGAGCCCTCACCACGGTATAGGACGCGGTTTAAAAGTTGATAAAACACAAATCGTCGGGCTTCTTACAGCTCTCAAGCTTTTTATAGCCAAAGACGACGAGGTTGAATTTCAATTCCTACAAAACACGGCAAGGTACATACTTCATGAGCTCACCCAACTTTCTGAAATACAATCAATTGAACTCGTTATTCCCACGACAGGGTACATGCGGCACCGTCCAGTTCTCTGTCTTACACTCAATGAAAGTCAATTGCAGATCACATCTCAGAAGCTTGTAGACCTACTCTATGCCAGCACACCTGCTATCTGGACGTACTATGACCACCCTTTATGCCCCCGAGGAATTACAATAAATACCCAAAACTTACTCGAAGGCGAAGCCCAAATCGTGGTCGAACATTTGAAGACACTTCTACACCGAAATCGTAGAACACCTTGACTCACATCAATTTACCGCAATTCAACAACCTGAATACACGCACACTCATTAATCGCTAAACCTAAATATCCTATAAGTAAAATGACATCAACCATCAGAAGGAAAGATTATGTCCTCAAATAATTTCAAAGCAGGAGTAGCTAAAGAAGAGATCACCCCCTCAATCGGGATACGAACCTATTATGGGCGATCCACCGAGATCGACCTCCCCCTCTTCACCAAAGCCCTCGTCCTCGATGACGAGAAACAGCCTATCGCTTTGTGTACCAATGATCTCATACGCACGGACCTCGAACTCGTTACACAAGCTCGATCCGTAATTGAGAAAAAAACAGGAATACCTGGTAAAAATATTCTTTTCTCTGCATCACATACACATGAAGGACCAGGATTAGAAGGAGAATACCGTGATCAATATCTCCAGAAACTGATCGATGTAATCTGCACTGCCTGGGAAACACGTGTCCCCGCCCTCATTGGGACCGCGACAGGGGCTTTAATCGGAGTACATATTAATCGACGAAATTTTTATGGCCCCGCTGACCCGGATATTAGCGTAATCCGTGTAGATCAACGCAACAAGGATCCATTAGCGATCTTCTTTACCTTTGCCATGCATGGTGTCGTACTAGGTCATCGTAACTACCAAGGCATCTCTCCCGATTGGATTGGTCACGCTACACACCAGATCGAAAAAGAACAAGGTGCTGGATCGATAGCCCTCTTTGCGCAAGGCCCGAGTGGTAACATCAATCCATACACTAGCATTGGATACACCGGCTTTACCAATAAAGGAGGAACCGTAAAGGATGCTGAGCGTATCGGAAAGCTCCTAGGACTATTTACAAAAGTTCTTGCGGACCAAATTCAAACAACATCCAATGCCCGCCTTTCCAGTGCAACATCATATCAACGCCTATGGGCAGAGAAATCATTCGATGTTTTCGAACGATATCAACGCATCCTAGCCCACAAGAAAAAAACCCTTCAATTACTTGAACAACAAAATGCAACCAAAGAACAAGTCCACCGGCACAAGATCATCACCTCGTTTCTCGAAGAATACGGTGATCTCTACTTCGCAGCAAATCAGCCAAGGCAGCACCGAGAAAATCCAGAAACATCCGAGATCCAAGTCCTGGGCATAAATGACACCCGGATCATCGGACTCGGTGGAGAATACTTCAATGAATACGCACTTTACATCAAAGAACATGCTTTGAATATGGGCTATAAAAATGTCATGATCGCGGAGCTAGCTAATGGCGCCTGGTGGGGCTATATCCCTACAGAAGTCGCGTTCCAGCATGAACATGGCTATTCCGTCTTCAACGCGGAAATTATGTCTGGTCTCGACCCCAAAGCAGGTCAACGTATTGCCGACACCGCATTAAAGCTCATCGTGCAATGCGGGAGCCCTATCGAGCCCTTACCAACTCCCATCTCCCGGTTATATCTGCCTAACGGAGAAGCTTACGCAGTCACACCAGTCACCTCATCAAGGCTCGATCGCCTACGCGACAGCTTACCCTATCAACATGAGCTGCGTATGCGAAGACACGAAAGAATCCGAAATCTCTCAAACTAATGTGACATAACACTTATTCACATGAAACAAGTAAAGGTAACCTCAGGTAATTCTGTGCCCCTGATACGACTCCCTTTCGGTCCTCAGCATCCCGCATTAGATCTTGAATCCATACACTTCACCTTTGAAGTCGATGGAGAACGAGTAGTCTCAGTCAAACCTCGATTAGGATATATGCATCGTGGCATTGAGAAACTCGCGGAAACTCGAACCTATCAGCAGAACATTCACCTTGTCGAACGAATATGCGGAATCTGTTCGCAAGCGCATGCGATCTGTTTTGCTCAAGCGGTTGAAGAAATAGCAGAGATCAATATCCCAGCTCGCGCTCGTTACCTTCGCACAATTATTGCAGAATTAGAGCGGATCCAAAACCATTTTCTATGGCTCGGTGTAGCAGCTCATGAAATTGGATTTCAAACGCTTTTCATGTATAC
>JAOZHK010000088.1 GCA_026014905.1 Candidatus Bathyarchaeota archaeon | reverse complement strand
TCTCAGTTAATGAGAAATTGGGTGACATACTCTTGGGATGAACCATCATCAAGCCGCCGGTGTCTTCTGCTGCTTCGTATGTTAATCGAAGCGCTTGTGATCCATTCTGACCGACATGATTATTCGGTGGTGACGCGAAGCGTATTTTCCAGCCTTTTAATATCTCGGCGTGCTGATGGTACATCTGCACCGCGGCCTCATATTCTATATGGCGAATATCTTCTAATTCAAGGGATTTGATGAGGCCGATGGATGAAATGTGTAGTAACGGAATGATTCGTGTCTGACTTGAGGCAATGATATGAGTGTGAAAGCCGGGATAATTTCGCCAGCCAGCAGATCCTGCGTCCAGCACCGTGGTAACGCCTTTGGTGAGACAATGGTGATCTGCGTTGATTCCTAATGGCATGCCTCCCCAGTATACGTGGGTGTGGAGATCGATTAAGCCAGGAGTGACATACTGATTGTTAGCGTTGATAATTTTTGTTGCTTGAGAAGGGATATGATTTTCAATGGCTGCGATTTTCCCCTGTGAAATCGCGATGTCACATTGATCGTCAATATCCTGCGAAGGATCAATGACCATACCATTTTTAATAATCAAATCATACACGGGAAGTCACTCCGGATAAGCTAGTATGTTAATAGTCTTAGTATGTTATCAGTAGGTTGAAAAGGCTTCTGTTCCATTACATAACCCTTAAATGACATTATCACTTTTCGATTGCAAAGGGTTCTTTGAGCTCAGTGACAATAGGCGAAAAATCGGAAAAAGAAGCCGTTCTCGTTCTTGAGGATGGAGACATCTTCACCGGCACAGGGTTTGGTTCAGTCACCCAGACCTCTGGGGAAGTGGTGTTCAATACGGGAATGGTGGGATATACTGAGGCTTTAACCGATCCGTCGTATCATGGCCAAATTTTGATTCAAACATATCCCTTGATCGGTAATTATGGAGTGTCTCGTGCTCATTTTGAGTCGTCCTGTCCTAAAGTCCGTGGCTATGTGATCCATGAATTATGCCGTCAGCCGAGTCATTGGAGTGCAGAGTTGACGTTAGACGCATGGCTAGAAGAAGAGGGCATTACTGGAATCGAGAATGTCGACACACGGTTGTTAACGAAACGTCTTCGTGTGAAGGGGACACAATTAGGGCTTCTTGTTGTGAAAGAAGCAGGAGATCTCCCGAGCCGTGGAGAGTTGAGAACTGAAGTTCGCAAAGTCCTCGACCCAAATACTCGTCAGTTAGCGTATGAAGTAGCGACAGCGAAAATTAAACGCTTTGAAGGCAGCCTTGATAAATCGGTAGTTTTGATTGATTGTGGAGTGAAAAACAGCATCATCACCAATATTGTGAAATTAGGGTATACCGTATATCAGGTTCCCCCAACAATCCCAAGTCACAAAATCCTGGATCTTGAACCTCAAGCAGTCGTGTTATCAAATGGTCCTGGTGACCCTAAGAAATATCAAGAAGTCATTACAACCACATCCACTCTGATTGAAGAGCAAATCCCTCTCATGGGAATCTGTTTAGGGAGCCAAATTATTTGCCTCGCGCTTAAAGGAGATACCTATAAACTCAAGTTTGGACATCGAGGACAGAATCACCCCTGTATTGATATAGAGACCAGGCGTTGTTACATCACGAGTCAAAATCATGGGTACGTGATCGATGAAGCAACGCTTCACGAGACAGGATTACAGGTTCAGCTTATTAACGCAAATGATAAGACAGTTGAGGGGATCACGCATCGCGAGCACTTTGTGCGAGCTGTCCAATTTCATCCTGAAGCTTCCCCGGGACCTTTGGATTATAATTTTTACTTCACCCAATTCTTTGCTGATCTTGAGCCGGAGGGCAAGTGATGCCTAAATTCACCGATATTCGGAAAGTGTTAGTGATTGGCAGTGGCGGTATCGTGATTGCCCAAGCTGCGGAATTTGACTATAGCGGATCACAATGTCTGAAAGCCCTTCGAGAGGAAGGCATTGAAACAGTGCTCATTAACCCGAATGTTGCCACGATTCAAACCAGCATGAAAATGGCGGATAAAGTCTACTTAGAACCATGCACTGTGGACACTGTTGAAAAAATTATCAAGCGAGAGAAGCCTGACAGTGTGTTACTTGGATTCGGTGGGCAGACAGCCCTCAATGTTGGTGTGCAACTCGCCCGACTAGGTGTTTTTGAGCGAGAAGGCATTCGAGTGCTTGGAACCTCAATTCATGCGATTGATGTCACGGAAGATCGCCTCTTATTCAAACAAGCGATGGAAGACGCGGACGTGCCGATTGCTGAAAGCAACGTGGCGTATAGTGTTGAAGAAGGACTAGAGATCGCAGCGAAAGTTGGATATCCCGTCATCATTCGGACAGCCTATATGCTAGGTGGAGGAGGATCAGGCATCGCGCATAATGAGGAGGAAATGCGAAAGATTGTGGAACAAGCGCTCGAGTGGAGTATTGAACGACAAGTCCTGATTGAACAGTACCTCGGGTATTGGAAAGAGATTGAATTGGAAGTGATGCGGGATTATGAAGATAATACGATTATCATCGCCGCGCTCGAGAATCTGGATCCGATGGGCATCCATACTGGGGACAGTATTGTAGTCGCTCCCACCCAAACCCTTTCGAACCGGGAATTTCAGCTCCTGCGTAGTGCCTCTATCCGGGTGATTCGAAGCGTTGGAATCGTGGGCGAGTGTAATATTCAGTTTGCGTTGGAGCCTCACTCTGAACGTTTTGTCGCGATCGAAGTCAATCCCCGGATGTCCCGATCCAGTGCCCTGGCTTCTAAAGCTACTGGGTACCCTCTAGCTTATATCGCTGCAAAACTTGCGTTAGGGTATCATTTACCTGAGCTCGTGAACAAAGTTACCGGAATGACCACGGCGTGCTTTGAACCCGCGTTAGACTACATTGTGGTCAAGATTCCCCGCTGGGATTTTCAGAAATTTCCTGGACAGGTCAACCGCTATCTTGGGCCCATGATGAAGTCCGTTGGAGAAGTTATGTCTATTGCCCGAAGTTTTGAAGAAGCGCTTCAAAAAGCGATACGAGAACTTGATATTGGAAAGATCGGTCTGATTGGCAACGCAGCGAATAGTGAAACTATTTCTCTAGAATGCTTGCAAGACGCGTTATCGCATCCAACGGATCAACGCATTTTTCAGGTTGCACAGGCTATGGAGATGGGACTGAGTAATGAAGAGATTAATCGTCTGTCGGGCATTGATAACTGGTTTCTTGCGAAAATCCGGAATATTGTGAATATGAGTATCCAACTCAACAAATTATCTGGTTCCATTGAGTCTGAATTGTCTGCTCAACACCTGCGACACGCGAAGGAGCTGGGATTCTCGGATACTCAGATCGCCTATTATCTTCAAACTGAGGAATTAACAATTCGGAATCTCCGTAAGCAATACGGGATCCTGCCAAGTTTTAAAATCGTTGACACAATGGCGGCTGAATGGCCATCCCAAACAAATTACTGCTATGTAACCTATGGAGACTCCGAAGATGATGTCGATGTGAGCAGCAATCACTCAAAAGTGATTGTGCTTGGTGCGGGCTGTATTCGGATTGGTAGCAGCGTTGAATTCGATTACTGCACTATGAATACCGCGTGGTCAATGAAAGAAGAGGGCATCGAAGAAGTGATCGTGGTCAACAATAATCCTGAAACTGTATCCACCGATTACGACATGTCCGACAAATTGTACTTTGAGGAGATTACGTTTGAACGCATCCTTGACATCATTGAACGCGAGAAGCCTATTGGTGTCGTGGTCAGCGTTGGGGGACAAACGCCCAATAATCTCGCACTGCCCCTTGCTCGTCAAGGGATCCGGCTCCTCGGTACCTCGGCAAGGAGTATTGACCGTGCCGAAAACCGCTCTAAATTCAGTGCTCTCCTCGACCGACTGGGAATCGCCCAGCCTATTTGGCGACAGCTTTCATCCCTCGTGGACATCACGGTATTCTCAGACCAAATTGGGTACCCCGTTCTGGTGCGCCCCTCGTATGTCCTCTCAGGTGCGGCGATGCGGGTCGCGTATAACGAGCAGGAATTACTGGATTTCGTTCAATTAGCGACCAGGATCTCCCCCGAGTACCCGATTGTGATCAGTAAATTAATGCCGAATGCTAAAGAAGTTGAAGTGGATGCGATTAGTGATGGACGAGACACTCTAATTGGGGCTATCATCGAGCATGTGGAGTTTGCGGGAACCCATAGTGGTGACGCGACCATGGTCATTCCACCCCAAACTTTGAGTGCTCCCGTGATCGCTGAGATTGAAGATTATACGCGTCGCATTGCACAGGCATTGAATATCAAAGGCCCCTTCAATATTCAATTCCTTGTGAAAAACAGCAACGTGTATATCATTGAATGTAATCTCCGGGCAAGCCGAAGTATCCCATACACCAGTAAAGCCACGGGCATTCCGATGATTTGGCTGGCTGCCAAGGTGATGCTGGATAAATCCCTTCGAGAATTAAATTGTTTGAAAAAACCGCCTATCCTCCATTACGCCGTTAAAGCTCCAACCTTTTCATTTATCCGACTGAAAGGCGCGGATCCTACTCTTGGTGTGGAGATGACCTCGACGGGCGAAGTGGCGTGCTTAGATTATGACTTTGCGAGTGCCTACTTGAAAGCGTTACGTGCCTCAAACCTTGCCTTGCCAAATCCCGAGAAACCGATCCTTATTACTGTGAAACAGGAAGACCGGGCGACCGCGGTTGAGATCGCACGGAAATTACATGAGATGAATTTTCAAATCGTCGCAACTCGTGGAACTGCTAAAACAATTCAAGCCGCGGGCATTCCCGACGTGATGGTCGCGCGAAAACTCAGTGAAGATGGCAACGAAAAGAGCATTCAAGATTATCTCGCCAATCGAGAGGTGGGATTCGTCATCAATAGTCCCTCGTTTGGTGATGGGAAAAGCTTCACAGATGGATATGCGATCCGCCGGTTGGCCGTGGAGTATCTGATCCCTGTCGTTACCAACATTGAAACCGCGCAAGCCCTCGTGAACGCACTCCATGAAAGTGGACTTGATACAGCGTCGCGCGTGTACCTATTAAACGACCTCTTAAAACATGCTCCTTTAGCCCGACACATCTAATGCAAATCTTGCATCTCTCAGTTCCCGTGACGTGAATTTTTTCACTCAGTCGGTAATGTCACTTTTTGTCGCTTTTTGTCCGGTTTTCACGTTAACTTACCTTTTGGTAATATCTATCCTTGTGTTTTTTTAACTTTTTGAACGCCATACAAAACCTAGATTGTAAGCTCGTGCTGCCGATTGCTCTAGAGAAAGAAGGGGAAAATGAAAGACTCTATATAGTATATCGATTGTTCACGTAGTTACTTGCATCCATTGAACAAACAATTTGATATACTTTGCACATAAAAATAGAACGGTGTTAGTGTGAAATCATCAATACTCTGCTTCTACCTGTTGGTATTATTGGTATCGACCACTTTTGTCCCAGCAGTTCATGCTGATGATGGGGTGAATTACACGTATACGACAACGATGACCTATATCAATCAGGGAGAAGACGAACTTCGATTACCGGAAGGATTTGGAGATTTAGCGATGTTTCCTAATACAACATGGCAAACCACTATACTCACCAACGTTACACATCCCTTTACACTCATCATGGATCATGACCAGAATCTACAAGTACAACTCGGCAACTTTACGATTGCTGCGGGATCAAACATCACAGTTAGTTATTCTTTACAGGTTTCGAAATCGCTACAAACGAGTCCTCCAGTGAGTCTTGAGACCGCTGGTACATTTGCCGCGATACCTTCTGACCTCGATGAGTATATCCAAGCCAGCGGATCGTGGGAAGTTGATGATCCAGAGCTGCAAGCACTTGCAGCATCGATCTGGGCAGAGGAAGCCCACTCTACCAACGTACTTCAGGTAGTTGGAGCTCTCGCAGATTGGATTGGTACTCATATTGAAGGGAAAAGCTATGAATACCCACTCTATCCCTCTGAGACCTGTACCCTAGGGGAAGGAGATTGTGATGATCAAGCAAACCTCCTGATCACCTTCTGTCGTATCCTTGGCATCCCAGCGTATCTCCGAGTAGGAGCCATCTACAACTCCAACTTTGTCCAAGCCTCCTACTGGGACGGCCATGTAACCACTACTCTCCGCAACATTGGGTATCATGGATGGGCGATGATTTATATTCCTCCCTGGGGATGGCTGCCCTTCGATATGACACTTGGCTGGAGTCAAAACACGTTTAACGGCATTACAGCAGCGATGGCATGGAAACCCTCGGTCCTCACCTTGACGAATATCCAACGAAGTGACTGGGCCGGTGGAAGTCGAAATCAACAGAACTTCACCCTTTCCAATGATCTCTACTTGGTCAATGAAGATCAGTTAATTCGTGAGAATCCAGCATTCGATGTGAATCTACTAATTTGGCTCGGAGTGGGCGCTCTCGTCATTGGAGGAGGCTATCTGCTGTGGAAACGCCTACGTCCCCGGTAGCTGGATAGCTTTATTCTACTTCTGTTGGGGTATTTTCCCGAAATTAGAGAGGGCATAGGGGGCCTGTTGGACGCCATAACCGTAGAATGGCTTGTTTTTCGCGGTGGGCCATTGCTGGATGCGTTCGACCAGTGTACACACGTCATGAAGTCGCGAATATTCCAATCCAAGATCCAAACCGTATAAGGTCCGCAGGGCGATCACACACTCTTCAAGGCGCGTATTTCCTGCACGAGACCCTAATCCATTTACACTACAATGAATTATCGAGGCGCCCGCTTCAAAGCCTGCGAGCGTATTGGCTAACGCAAGACCAAAATCATTGTGGGGATGGGTTTCAATGGGAATACGCCCCTTCGTCACGTCGAGGTACCGGGTCACGAGGTAGCGAAAGGCATGGGGAGTGCCCAATCCCTCGCTATCAGTGATACAGAGGGAGTCCGCGCCGGCTTCGACGCCTGCGGCAATCACCTGCAGGAGGTAATTGAGATCGGCTTTGAAGATGTGACTATTAAAGAATGTCACATAACATCCATGCGCTTTTGCGTATTGAATCAGGTCTTGGATCACTTGTAGTCGTTCGTCTGCGGTCTGCCCTTGCTGGGCAAGCCAGCCCCGTTGCACCGGTTCTTGGAGCACAATGTTACTCACGCCGCATTGAAGGGCGCGGTCAATCCCGGCTTGACCATCGGCTACATTGCGTTGGGTGAAAATCGTGCTTTTCAATCCAAGCTGGGTGATCTCTTTTAATGTTTTCCAGTGGTCTTCTGGAGGATAAATGGATTGGCGGCGAATCACATATGCTCGAGATTCAATCTCGATGCGATGCACGCCCAACTCTCCGAGCGAGGTGGTGAGTTGTAGACGTTCCGTATTGGAGAAGTCCACGACATGTGCTCCATCTCGCATCGTGATGTCTAGGAGTTGAATATCGGTTGGGAGTTGGGTGTGGTCCACGGCTTGCTGGAGGAAAGTTTTGCTTAAATCATGCGTGGTCTCTTGCGTCATTATCTGGCTACACCTTACTGGTCAATACAGTAGCGAGTAAAGATAAAGCCTGTGATTCCTATTCGGGATCTGTGGAAGTCTATGCACTTATAGCACGAAAGTATATAGTTGACGATATCCCTGATAGAAGACGATCGCGTATTGTGATCGGGTTTGGGCCGGTAGTTCAGTGGTATGAACGTCGCCCTCGCACGGCGAATGTCGCGGGTTCAAATCCCGTCCGGTCCACCACACACTAACCTATTAGCTATTTTGCTCGTCCATGTCCGCTATGTCCCCTATTCAATCGGGTCATGCTTGTCGTTTTTGTCACTTTATGTCACCCATGAAAAAGATGACATACTTAACCGGCTGGAGTGGCTAACCATATTTTGAACGCGCGCGCGTACAGAAGTGTTTATATTATAGCATTCTCTGTTTACTGCTGTTTTTCCGACCAACCGCGATTGAATGCGTTGAGGCATTTCTTGACATCTTTCCATTCGTTGTACATTCCCCTCAGCGCATCTCAGTCGCGCGCCGTTAGCCGTTGGTGACCGTGAGATAGTATGATGCTGGCTACTGCGTGCTGATGATAATACGCCCATCATTAAACACGATATTCGCTGCAAGGCTCAGGTTGTACGCCTTCTGGTAATCATCGCGCGTGAGGTAGAGCGAGGGCGCGGTCACACCAAGTTGATCAAAGAACGCAATCCCGTTCTCAAGCGTCTCGAGTTTCGAGAGGAGCGAGACGTTGTAAAACACCTCGCGAAACACAAAGGTGCGGTTCACCACCATAAACCGCACAATCTGAAGATGGGATTTATAATCAAACGCCACCGTCCCCATTGGATACGACTCGAAGAGAAACGTTTTCGCGTAGCCAATCGACTGGCTGAGCCGTCGATCCTCAACAACATAACTCTCGTCACGGTGAGATTTTGGAAAGAGGCTCGAGGGCTTCAGGAGCGCTGCCGCGCAGAGGAGCACGACCAATACCGCCAACACCAGTCGCCTCACGCGCAGTCGCTGCAGCTGACGATATAACGGCGGTGTAACAAACACGACAGGCAGCACCACTAAGAGGAAGGAAAATATGATGGTGCGAATATCGGAAAACGTGGTTTCCGGCATCACCGTCGCACCTAACGTGACGAACACCGTCACGAGCAACGTCACCACAACCACAATCAAGAGCGTGGCATAGTGTGGATCGCGAAGCCGGATCGGGAGACCCCGAAGATGGTTCACGAATCGAAGCCCCAGCCTCAATCCGACAGCTCCGACAACCGCGAGGTACAATACGAGATCAATTGCGCCGAATATCCAGAGGAACGTCAACAACAGTACAACAACAAGCGCCACAACCCTGAGATCCCGGATACGAACTCGTGGTCTACGTAGATGTCGGGCAAAGCGTAGGAGTATCACCAATCCCGCGATCCCGAGAACCGCGAGGTATGTGAGCATTTCAAGTGTTCGATCTCCATAGGGGACTACGTATGGCCGCTTCGGTGGGGGCGGAGGGCCACCCCCTGTGAGGATCTGCACAATGACGAACAGAAACCCTTCTAGGGCATACTGACCATACCCGAACAAACTCCGCAGATACAATCCAGCAGAACTCACAATATAGAACACGGGTAAAATGGCATAGACCATCGAGCCCAAACGCTTCGTCAGCACAGAATAGACGGTGAAAAAAAGAATTACCACGATCCCGGCAGGGGGAGATCCGAATACGACGCCGAGGACCAGCAGTAACACGGTCACGTAATCCTGACGCCGCGTCAATCCATTCGTAACACTGTATGTAATGGCGAACATCGCGAGATAAGAGCCGATATCCCGATAATTCACGTTCAACCCGGGAACCCAGATCCGGGTGCCTGACGCAATCAGCGCAAAGGGAACCACACACGCTAGCAGACGATAGATCCCACTCTGATTTGGGATCATTACACTAATCCTAGTATGCACATACATACTCAATAACGCGAGCAATAGGATGATCGCCGCCTGCTCCATGAAGACTGCATAGTGCGCAGGCACACCACAGACCTGGTTCAACATATATGCGAGAAATGGCGCCTGAAAGAAATAGGAATGCGAGGATGTCCGCACGATCACGCCCTGTCGACCATACTCCTCCGCTAACATAGCCACTTCCGACAGCATCACCCCTTCGCCAAGAACTTCGAATTGTAGCATATTAAAGAGGAGATAGATGAAGCTCGTCACACCAAGAAATGCGAGAAAACGAAAGATCACAGACTCACTATAGTCGACCCATGTCGACCGTGAGTAATGATACAGCCAGATGAGTGGCGAGAGGAAGACAATAAAAAGTACCACTCGGGCAGCGTACGGAGAGAGTGAATAGATAAGGAGTGGCGAGAGACAGAGAATCAGCAGATTTCCACAAAAGAGCAATCCACTCGCTACGCGCAGACCGTTGAGACGTCGAGGCATGCTGTCTCCCATATATCTACGGCAGGCACACTATTTTGCTTTTGTCTCCCTCGCGTACATCGCAATTGTGATTGAAATCTTAAATCCCAGGAACGTCCATCTCTGTATGAGTTATAGGAGTAATACTGTTGATGAAACATGAATGTGAATGATGCGATCCAAGAAGCGCTGAGAGCGGAGGATGTTCAATTCGTCTTCGGACTCCGCGGCGGATTTGACTTATCACCCGATGATTCTGATATCACGCCCATCCAAGTGCGCTATGAGGGATCCGCTCCGTTTATGGCCATGGCTTACGCGATGCTGACGGGAACTGCCGGCGTCTGTGCAGCAGCGTCAGGCGGTAATGGGCTCACCAACATGGTCTCCGGCGTGCTGGAAGCCTACTCGGCGTGTGTCCCTCTACTCACGCTGGTTGGACGATGGGGCGGCAGCATCCCGAGTCAGGAACACGAGGGCATGGGTGCGTTTGCCGAATGCGATAACGTCGGAGTGATGAAGCCCGTCACGAAGTGGAGTGTGCGTGTACCGCGCGCAGAGCGCATGCCATGGTTTCTGCATCGCGCGTTTTCCATCGCGCATAATGGTCGACCCGGCCCGGTCGTCCTTGAAGTACCAATGGATGTGATGAAGGCCGACGTGGACATGCCACGATACACCCCAAGTCCCCGCATACGGACGCGAGGCGACCCCAAGAGAATCCGGGACGCCATCACCCTGCTTTTACAAGCGAAGAGGCCCCTCGTCGTGGCGGGTGGTGGCACGATCCTGTCCCAAGCGTTCGACAGTTTCCAAGAGTTCGTGGAAGTACTGAACATTCCCTTTCTCACCACGCCACAGGGACGCAGTATCCTCCCGGAGGATCACCCGTTAGCGCTGGGGCTGTGCGGCGTGTACATCAATAACGTCGCGAAACAGGTGTATGACGACGCCGACCTGCTTGTGACCATTGGCTCGCGGATGGAAGCCCTGCAGTCCGTGACGTTTCAATACTTTCCGGAACACGCCCAGTTCATCCAGATTGACATCGAACCCGAAGCCATCGGGCTGAATTGGGTGCCCGACCTCGCTATTGTCGGTGATGCCCGACTGGTTCTACAAGATCTCATCCACGGTATCCGCGAAAAGATGCGGAAAGGTACAGTGGGTACGACGGCGCGTGTGAAAGCCATTCTCAAGGCCAAGCAGCAATTTGAGGCCGACGTAGCGGCGGCGTGCACGACCACGGCCATTCCAATCTCACCCAAGCAGCTCGTCCGAGCAATGAACCATATCTTCGGGACGAAGACGATCCTATGCAACGAGAACGGTGCCAATGACATCTGGTCCTACATCGTCCCCTACTACAAAGTCCTAGACCAATGGAGTGTTGTGCCAATGGGCGAGGAAACCTGCTTTGGATCCGGCATCGCCGGAGCCATCGGCGCGAAACTGGCACGACCCGACATGCACGTGCTCTGCCCCACCGGGGACGGAGCCTTCCAACACTATAACAAAGAATTAGCGACTGCTGCGCAATATCGACTCGGAATCACCTGGGTGATCTTCAACAACCATCGCTTTGGGGGAAGCTGGCCCACAGATACCTGGCAATTCCAGGTGCAACCCGATTTTGTGAAACTGGCTGAAGCCAGCCAATGCTATGGCATCCAGGTTGAGAGACCCTCCGAGCTCACCCAGGCCCTCGAGACCGCGAAACACACCAATCAGGAGGGTATACCTGCCGTCGTCGATGTGATCATTCAACATGACCCCTCATGGGGACCATGGGGCGCGTGGGGATCGAAATTCCCAACCCACTAACGATCCGATACACCAGGTGTAATACCCGCGGAGGACAACCGGGAGAGGACTTGCTGGTACACATCGTCCGACAAGGCACCACGCTGCGCAGCCGATACGTTCTCCGCTAAGTGATCCAGGTTCTTCGTCCCCACAATAATCGTGTGCACATCCGGATGCGTAATCACGAACCGCAAGAGAAACTGCGCCGCCGTTTCATCAGCGTCACGGAACTCATCTAACCCCAGTTGTGTACACGCGTCCGCCAAACCGGTATAGGGATCAACGCGCCGCGTCGCCCCACGGATGATCGTCCCCACCCCGTTCGTAGCAGCTTCTGTGATCGCGTGCTCACTATGCCGAACCAAGGCGGAATACCACACTTGCATCGCGTCGAAAGCGGACCATTCGGGTTGTAAATAGTCGCGGAGTTGCACGTAGCCATAACCTTGGGCAGCACCCGACATACTCACCGCAACATGCCGAACTTGCCCCGACTCTTTGACCTGGCGCATGGTCTCCAACACATCCGTATTCAGAAGCTGTTCGGGATAGGGATTATGTAGTTGCCAGACATCCACATAATCCGTCTTCAAGCGTTTCAGACTGTGTTCGATATTGTGTCGCAGCTGCTGTCCTGTGTATACATGGCGCCGTTGGACGGCGGGGTTACCGGATGGGGGGATATCACATCCACACTTGGTGGCCAGAAAATATTCGCTGCGTCGGTGAGAGATATAATTCCCAATCATATCCTCACTTGGACCATAATCCGGTGATGTATCAATATAATTAATACCAGCATCCAACACCGCATTGAGCAGTTGCTCACCTTGCGCGTCCGTGACGTGACGTAATTCCATGGCGCCATACCCCAGAACTGTCACCTGATCACCTCTCGCACCAAACATTCGTTTTTCCATTACATCGCACTCCATTCAATTTAACAGATACATTCTCTAATCGTTAACCACTTCTATGATTGTGCACGTATATGTAACTGTCGTTCAGCAGTACGCGAGCTCGTGAGATGGAGTAGAGCACTGATCCATACGTAATCATAGAATTAATGGTGCTTCCGCGGGATTGAATTGAAGTTTGTTATGATACACCAACGCTGAGGTCCCAGTACCGTGGGCGTTGAGTCCCTTAATAATCTCAGGCCAGCGGGTCACCCATTCGACCTTGTCACTGTACTGTAACTTCTCTTTCTTGGTCACCTGGGTGGTATATACCGTGACGTGTTCGGCTTGGGGAACAGGCCACGGTCTGTGGGGGTAGCCTTGAAGACGAGCCCACCACCAATTGCGCTCTTCATGATAATGAACTGCGGCAAATCCCCATGGATGTTGGGATATGGCGATGGCACTGCCTCCTTCCTTGAGGGAAGCTCTAGCCCCCGTCCAATCGATGCCTTGATTCGCGATGGGATAGGCATTGACAACGACGACGTCAGCCTTATGTGAGGGCTGTGTGGCTGAATGCATCTGATAACAGAATTTGACCGCATCATGCCAGGCATCGTCAACATCTCCAACGTGGAGTCCTATTAATCCTCGGTGATGGTTGTACGTGCAGTTGACGGTCACATCGACTCCAGCAATCCGCGCGGCTTCCTGCATATCCGCTCGGGGGATATTGCCTTTGATCTTCCACGTATAGTTGGCTGTTTCATCGTTATCGGGGTGTGGGATAACATTGTGGTTCCAGGCGATGGTGTCAATTGACGCGACGCCGGGAATAACGGCTTTACCTGATCCCCCTGCGCCTCCAAAATTATGCTTCTTCACCCCGCAGATGACGATCTTGACGTCCGCATTCACGAACTCGTGATTAATTTTGAGGGGTGTCCCGTAACTGGTTTTACCCAGCTCTGTGAAGTGCTCGAATGGATTATGGTTCACCACATCGTACTTCGCGATGACCTCGGGTCCCACTTTCAAGGTGAAGTCGTGGAGATTCATGGGGTGATGGGTACCAATGGCTCCGATAATGAGTATTTGATCATCAGTGATGCCAGACGCTTTCAACTCCTTTAGGATAAAGGGCAGAACGCGGTATGCAGGTGTAGGCCGCGTTAAGTCATCAACCGTGATCACGATTTTCCCTCGTTTCCCATGGGAGAGTTCGCTGATGGTTCTGGTGCCAAGGGGATGAGTAAAGGCATCGTGGATTTGGTTGTCCGTCAATGGTGGCGTGTCGTGACCCGCCATCTTAACCTCCGTCACGTCCCATAGGTCAGGGAAGTCGAGTTGAATAGTCTGGTCGCCAAAGAATTCGTTGACGTTTACACCTATTTGCACGCGCGCGCGAGATCATAGCATGCTGCTCTAGAACATCCTCCAACACCACCACGTCGAGGCCTTGGAGTCGGCTGAAGTCTTACTTGATGATTGGCTAACGATGCCTGAGAACACGGCAGCGCGCGTATTTTAAATAATGAGCTGTTTGAAGTCTTAAATCTCAGAACGTCTTATTGTTCTGTTAAGGTAGATTGTTGTGAGTGAAATTCGTGCAAGCGCGTCTGATACGCCCCCCGCTCTGAAAGAACTGTCACGCGAAGTTTTGCATGACAAAATTAAAGGAGGGTGGGCAGGACAGACCATTGCGTGTACGTACGGGGGCCCAACAGAATTCCGTTTCAGAAGCCGGATGATTCCTGATGACTACGAAATTCCTTGGTATAAAGGGTATTTGAAAGAGACATACGACAAGAGACCAGGATTATACGACGATATCTACATGGATTTAACCTTCGTCGAAGTCTTTGAACAGGAAGGGTTGGATGCCCCCGCACAGTCTTTTGCGAAGGCATTTGCCTATGCGGAGTATATGCTGTGGCATGCCAATCAATGTGCCCGATACAACATTTTACATGGAATCATGCCTCCAGAGTCCGGGCATTGGCTTAATAACCCCTGCGCCGAGGACATCGATTTTCAAATTGAAGCAGACTTTGCCGGACTAATGAGCCCCGGCATGGTCAACACAGCAGCAGAGATATGCGATAAAATCGGGCATATCATGAACTACGGTGATGGCTGGTACGGTGGAGTGTATGTGGCCGCTATGTATTCCCTAGCATTCATTTCCGATGATATCCACTATGTCGTGGAAAAAGCATTAAAAACGATTCCAGCTACAAGCCAATACGCGCAATGCATGCAAGATGTCATTCATTGGCATAACAAATATCCAGATAATTGGAAATTGACCTGGCAACACGTACATGATACGTGGAACAACGACATCGGGTGCCCACGCGGCGTTTTGAACGAATTTAACATCGATGCAAAAATCAACTCCGCATGGATCCTCATGGGATTACTGTATGGAAACAAGGAGTTCGGAAAAACAATCGACATCAGTACACGCTGCGGAGATGATTCTGACTGTAATCCAGCGAACGCCGGAGGGATCCTTGGGACAATGCTCGGGTACCAACATATTCCAGAGTATTGGAAACAAGGACTAACCGAAGTAGAACCCATACCTTTCAAATATACCTCGATTTCTCTTAACCGCGTCTATGAAATGTCCTATCGTCAAGCACTGGAAGTGATCAAAAAAAATGGAGGCATGGTTGATGATGATAAAGTCTCGATTAATGTACAACAGCCCAGACCGGTTCGACTGGAAGTGGGATTTGCAGGCCATTATCCTCGTGAGCGGAGAGAATTAAACATGGAATTAAGGGATGAGGTGGCCATCACGTTTGATGGGATCGGGTTTGCAATCAATGGCGTGGCAGAAGTCGATGATAAGAGAAGTAGTAGAGCAGATTATACATTTGAAGTAGAGATGTCTATTGATGGCGTTTTGATTCAAACGACCAAGTTACCAACAAATGATATAACACGGAAGTATATCCCGTTCTGGAAATATCAACTACCCAGGGGCACTCATACCATTCAGCTAACAGTGCTGAATCCATCGAATCACGCGCATATCCGCTTATCACATGCGATCATCTACGATGACCAACCGGTAAGCCCGTAGCTCAATCGCGCGCGCGTAGCCAAACAGGTCGAGCTAACGCGTGAGTAAATGGTGATGTGCTCTGTCCAGATTCTGATCGATTTCTTGATGGTCGTTCTGATCCAGAGGTTTACTGGGAATACGGGTATCATTGGTTTGGAAGATACCGCGTCGCCGTAAGACTTCTTTTACAGCATTAAGGCCGAAGCGGTTAATGCTTTGGAGAGCCATCAGGTCCTTGTGGAGTTCTCGAGCTTGTTCCAGTTCACCGCGTATAAAATGATGATATATTTTGACAACAATCTCGGTATATTCACAGGTTGGCATGTTTCCAACAGCACCTCGAGTTAATTCTTCAAGAAGATAGCGGCCACCAAAGCCTCCAAAGACTCCATGAATCATGTCACCGCAGGCTTTTAGATCCGCGGTGATGGAGTATGTTGTGGGCATCACTTCTTCTTTCACATATTTTACGTGATGAATTTCTTTCACCATGTGAGCGATGAATTTCGGCGTCAATGAACTGCCCATCGGCGGACCGCCGTTCTGGATGAAGATAGGGATCTCAATGTTATCTGAGATATGTTGAAAATAATTGAAGATTCGCTCCTCGCCTCCGGTTGGCAAATAGGGGGGCAGGGCGATGACACCGTCCGCACCTTGATCACATGCGTATGTGGCGTAACGGACAGCTAACGGGGTATTGACCGCTTGGACGCCGATGATGACTGGAATTCGGTGCCTGACTTCTTCAACAAGGATAGTGGTGATTCGATGACGTTCGTTCTCAGAAAGGGTGTAAAATTCACTCGCAAGTTGTGGCATCACAATGCCATGAGCCCCTGCGTCAACGATATAGTTCACCAGGTTTCGGAGACTTGCTTCATCGACAGTGAGGAGTCCTGCAGTCCGCGTAAAGGGAGTGCACGGAATAATAAAGATTCCCTGAAATCTATTGCTCACTCTTCTCACACTCTTAGATCAACGTCGTAGCTAGCTAGCTAAAAGCTTTACGCCACAATATTGACAAATCCACATCATTAGGTCCATGATCCACTTGACGCTCGCTCGCGCGCGCTCGAAGCTCCCGTGACATGTCGATGTTCAGACCTCCGGAAATCATATTATCTGCAGAGAGTATTATGTACGTGAGGATATGAGGAGACTGATATGAAAATCACCGATGTACAAGTCATTCCATTCCATATCTCGCGCGTAGAATATGCAAACGGAAAACTGTTGCCTGAACGAACCATTGTCCAGACACTGACAAAAGTCATCACCGACACAGGCGCGGAAGGTTATTATTTTGGTGGACATGGTCATGGTGACGGAGATGGTTTAACGCATGATGAAATCGCAGTGATGACCACCCGTATCAAATCTTTGGTAGTCGATCACGATGCATTCGATCGGGAAAAATTCTGGCACTGGTTGTGGGTCGCGAAATTTCCTGAAAACCTGATTAGCGTCCTAGATATGGCCCTGTGGGACCTTCAAGCACGATATTACAATGTCCCAGTCTATAAACTTCTGGGGAGCTGCAGGGACCAAGTCAAGGCGTATGCCAGTACGTATCTGAACATGGGATCCGTCGAGAATTATGCACAATTTGCTGTCCAGTGTCAACAACAAGGCTATACCCACTACAAAATCCATCCCTACTACTTCTACAATCCCATCACAAAACAACCCGCCCCCGGACGCCCCTCACATATTACACAGGATATTGAAATCTGCCGAGCAGTTCGCGCCAGCGTAGGAGACGACATGGCTCTAAGCTTCGATCCCTGGGGAACCTACCGGACATATGAAGAAGCCCTCAAAGTTGGACGAGAGCTGGAACGATTAAACTTCTACTGGTACGAACACCCGATGTCAGAATACCAAGTTGCACCCTACATCAAACTGTGTCACGAACTAGATATCCCTGTCCTTGCTCCAGAAATCGCGGAAGGCAGCATATACACACGTGCAGACTGGATCCTGCGAGGAGCCTCCGATATGTCACGAATTGACGTCCTCCGTGGAGGTATCACAGGAGTCAAGAAGATGGTATCTATCTGTGAGGCATTCGGAATAAAATGTGAAATCCATATGAGCGGATTTGGAAACCTGCAAATACTCGGAGCCACCAGTGAAGACACCTGCGAATACTACGAGAGAGGACTCCTTGCCCCCGGTTTACAGTACGACACACCTCCACCATACCTTGAAGAAATCTGCGACCCCATGGATGATCAGGGATTCGTCCGAATCCCTCAGGAACCGGGCTTGGGCTACAAGATTAACTGGGATTACATTGAAGAAAACACGATAGATCCAGACCCATAATCCATCCAACGACAACTAGCCCAACAGATAAATCAGCTCCTGCGGATACATCAACTCTAACTGACGGTATTTCGCTCCGATACCCTAGGGTAAATGATTGATATTTTCCCATCAAGTTTGAACCACCACTGTGTGATGTATTGACTGGTTCAAAGCAACTAAGAACTGGCTTCGCTCGTATCGAAAAAAAGGACTTCACGGTCATGGCCCTCACTCTTGCTTACGCGCGCGCATAATGGAATATGTTATGCATGCGATTTAGAGACAATGAAAACCAAAAAGAAACGGTACCGATGGGAACTAGCGCACAGTTCATCAGAAAACCTTAAACTTTAACGTCGCTATCGTTTCCTTCGGTGATAGTATGGCGTACTGTGCATCCTGTGGCAATCCCCTAGATTCGTCCTCTCATTTATACATGTGTCCTGAATGTCATCAGACATTCTGTAGTGCCTGTGGACGCGCTGCCTTGACAGCCGGCACATGTCTTACTTGTGGTAACGATATCTCTCGAAGCTAATCCCCGCGCACGTAACGAGGTATAGA
>JAOZHK010000067.1 GCA_026014905.1 Candidatus Bathyarchaeota archaeon | reverse complement strand
AGCTTTTATGGTTCATGGAGAAGAAGACTTCAAGGAATATTTTCTAGCAATGAACTGAAAAGAAGAGTTTTCTGGCATATGCTCAGTCAAGGCATAATTCAACAGCTTAAAGGCCTTATATAGTAGCTAGCTAGCATCGATTCGAGGATTAGCTAGCTAATACATCAAAATAAGCATATATTCAACATTAAGAACATAGTAGTTACATGTTTTTCTGTTACAAGGCTCCGAGGTGGGGAGCTAAAGGAATACCAAGACATAAAGGAGGAAGTGAACAATGCCGACTCTCTTTGCGATCTATAACCTGAAAGACAAGGCTAAGGCTGCGGAGTATGACCAATACCTCACTAACACGAAAATCCCAGGAATCCGAGGTGCTCCGTGGTGTACTGCATTCAATACATGGAAGATCGATCAGGTGCTTGCACCAGCCGTTACCGATCCTGAAGGAGATTTACCATCAGAGACACCCTATATGTATGTGGCGAAGATCGAAGTCTCGGATCTCAATGCGATGGTAAGTTTTCTCGGAACAGATGAAGGCAAAGCGTTTGCTCAATCGTGGAGCATCTACATGGACCCAACCTCGTTCTTCACAATGGGACATGAAGTCTAGCGTTATTTGATTAAACCGTCAATGGCGCAACAAATTTCACTTTTTTATACGACACACACGTATGATGTGAAGACACATCGATTCGAGGACTAATTGTTTTCGTTAGCTAAGAAAATTTCTTAAAAAAACAGAGTATCAAGCATATTATCTCACAATTACGGAGCAGGATTCTTATAGATTAAACATAATGACAAATAATCACGTGAACTTTATTTGACGTTAGGTAAATGTCCCCACTGCCACAACAGCATTGGAAATAACGATATTGAGGATATCAATTTTCGTGGAAACATGACGACCCACTATGCATATGTGTGTCGGAAGTGTCAACACATCATCAGTATAGGTGTCGCGTTTCGTGGATAGAACAAGTTACTGTGAGCACACATCCACATGACACGAAAATAAATTATTACGAAGTGATGTAAAATGGCAACAGCCGCAACAACTACAACAATGATAGCTGCACAGCATACAAGTTCCTATCGTGTGAAATTTCGACGACGAGAATTCTTAGAACTTGTAGCGATAGCTAAACCAAAGATTATCTATAATCGAAAACGCATGCACTTCTTTGCCTACGATGGGTTTGTCATGTACACATTTGAATGTGAAGATCATGACTTCTCTCAAAAAATAATACATGCAATTGAGTTCTCAAACTATCAATGGAGCGAATAGCTAGCCAGTTAGTGTTTAATTCATTGTTTTCCAGGAGGTGAAATCCTAATGAAGCAATATGAATGTGTACAAGTAGGACACCATAAGAACATCAGTAAAATCATTCAGGAATGGCAACTCAATGGATGGCGACTTCACACCTATCAAGCACAAGGATCACCAACCATGGTCAATCATTATCTGCTGTTTGAAAAAGACTAGTGTGTTTTCTAATTTCTAATTTATCAAATCAAATATTTTTTAGAATTTTCTAATATATTATGGGGTTTAGAAAATTAGAAAATAGAAATTGAATTTTCATTTAATTCTTCTAAAAAGATACGACGACGCTGATTTCTTGTATCCAATGCCTCTTTGAATTTTTTGTAAATATTTTTTCGTTACTTCGATGGGCTTTTTGGGAATGAAATGTGAATCCAAGTTGACGTTTGAGTAAACATACTTTTCACGCCGTTTGTTGAAAACACCAATCAATTCATAACGGTCATCTATGGAAGCCATGCTTGCATCGCCATGGCTATTATTCACGATTAACAAACCGTTCAATTTCAGGTATTTTGTACAGAAGTGAGACACGAACCCAGCATGTTGTGAAATCAATAAATCGAATAACTCTAATGATTCTCCAATGTCCAGTCTATAGTCCTTTTGATTATATCTGATTACTGGTTTGTCCTTGTAGAGTTTCCTTTGATCAATAAATTCGAAAAGTTTCGGGTCATTGAAGAATTCACTTGTTTGTGGAAAGTTATCGACATACACGACCAGAGGAAAGACAAATGATGGTGTGATATGAACGAAACTTCCAGGGTACAAGGCGCTTTTGATTGCGAATTTCTTTTCAAGAAGTGTGAATAATCCTAGCCGTTCATCGTTCTTATCGATATGATATTGTTTGTAAAGTATTGGTGTCTTGTAACTAGTCATTAAGTAGTGCTCAATTGACTACTAGTTAATGACTTTTTTGAAACACAAAGCATATAACTTAGACCCACCCACCCGCCCAATACTACACCACTAATCAATCATGAGGTCTCAACATGCAAGTCTTGTGTATCAAATGTCATAAGCATGGTTCACTAAGCTTGAATCATTATAAGACAAATGGACATCGACTTTTCAAAATGGAAGAAATATGGCTAGCTAGCACTTGAGCTATATGTTATCCCGTTTCTTGATGGTAGCATACGTGTAAACAGAAATGAGGAGTAATCCAATTAAACTGATACCTAACGCGATCATGGCGGGGTTGATGATTAGGTGTGATACAGTATATAACGCTTCGCATCCATTCGCGTAATCTAGCTTCATTTTGTTAACAATAGCTAGCTCAAAGGCAAAAACAACTGAATAAGTAGCTATGCTCTGTCTTGATTCACGCTTCATCACTGTTATAACCCTTTATAACGCACACGCGTACCGTACTTACCAGTTCTTTGTAGTGAATAGCATTATATGCGCGTACAAATGAAATAGTCAAACCATCCAACACGACAAAACATGAATCGTAGGTAAAATAAAATGACCAAATATCTTGTGAAATGGGAATACTGTCCAGAGAACACCGAGAAAGTCATTGAAAAATCAATGAAACGCATGGAAGCAATCAAGCAAGCCCCCGAGAAATACGCGAAATACCTCTTTCCACCCCATCACACTGGCTACTGCAAAGGCTTCAGCCTGGTTGACGTAACAGATCCCGCGCAAATCACCGACACGACCACGTATTACTTCCCTGAACTCGCGATGCAATACATACCCATCGTCTCCAACGAAGACATGATCAAAGCGAGGATGACACAAAAGCAATAACTATCACCTCATTTTATTTTTATCCACGTTGTCGACGGTAAGCATGACACTTGCCCGCCCGCGTTGATCATCGACCTCGACACCTAACTAGCTTCACGAGTACTAAAAGTCATAGCGTTGTAGTTAGTAAGTGCGAATATTTCATGGCAGTAATGTAAAGTTTGATAATTAATAGATGTTGGACTCCTGATCGCGTAACAGTACAAAACCCGCAAATGTACGGGCAATCCTTATCCTACGCAAGCATGAATCTAATCAGGAGGAATATCAAAGAATGCCACGCTTTTTAATGCTCTATAAAGTAAACACAGCGATGCAACCCACTGACCCACAAGCTGCTCTCAAGCAAACAGAGACGAACATGGCTGCGGCGGATGACCTCGTCAAGGCGGGCATCTTCACGGAAATGGGGTCCTTCAATCCAGGCGAAGGCTATGCGATCGTTGAATTGCCTTCACGGGAGGAAGCGTATAAGCTCGCGCAACGCTTCTGGCCGGGCATCATCTCGGACACGCGTGAGATTATCTCTTGGAAAAAAACCAAAGAGATCACTTTATCCATTTTGAAAGAACAGGCTACGACATAGTCTGCTTCTTCTTTTTTTCTGTTTAAAGTCTTACATCCCAGTATAGTTATTAGGCCCACGCTCATCATCGACCCCGATGACTAAAAAGTGTTAAAAATGTAGCATATTCAATATTTATCATGAAACATCCATTACTGTTCCAGAAATACACACAGAAGATGGGATACGGCCGACACGTCAACCTCTCTTCAAAGCTAGCTAGCCATATCACGAAAGAAGTTCTATTTGACGATCATTTAGCTAGCTAGGTTTCCTGCACCATGCGCTGAACAATGTGCGTCCGGGATAACTGAAACCCGGGTCCAGGAATAGCTGGTAGACTTTGTCAGCATCTTCCCATGCGAGTAGCTTGGCTGCAATCATTGGGCTTGCGGCAGCCATGAAGCTCGTTGCGTACATGTCGGCCATCGGGTCGCTTCCGTGAAGCACGTAGGTGAATCCCTCGTGGCCAACATCCTCGTATCCGAGACTTTCCACCAGGCTTCGCAGTCGACGTCCAAAGTACAGGTCCGCAATTCGTCTCTTGCTGAGGAAATCAGCTAAGGCTCTAAGCGTGGTTGCGTAGTGGGCTGCGGAGGGATTCGTGACCTCTGCAGAGAGCAGAGAACCACAGTCAATATCCTCAATGATTAGCCAGCCACCTGGTCGAAGTGAGTCCGCCATCTTCCTCAGGGCTTTCTCGGGGTCAGATAGATGCATAAGGACCATTCGACAGTGAGCGAGGTCGTAGTGACTCGTCTCCAGCGTATCGTCCAGAATGTTGTGTTGTCGGATCTCCAGGTTGGGAGCACTCAGGCGGCGGAGAAACTTTAGATCGACGTCAGTGGCAACCACCTGCCCCTTAGATCCAACGCGCGATGAGAGCCATTGTACGATTGATCCTGCTCCGGCACCCACCTCGAGACACTTCCAATCCTCCGCAACTCCTGCTGCCTCCATGAGACGAAACGTGACTGGATCGTAGACTCTTGCTTGAATTGAAAGACGTTGAAACTCCACGTCCTCCTTCTCGCCAGCGTGGTAGTACTGTGGTTCACTCATGCTTAGCCCTCTGGCTTCTTGCCCCATGCGCTGAACAACGTGTAAAACGGGTAGTCCAGGTCTGTGTTCACGAACACGCGACTAAGAATATCATACTGTTCTTGTGTGCATAACTCAGCTAAAGCCAGGCTATCCCGTGCCGCTTCCCATGTCTCGGGCGATAAGTAAAGATTCGCAAAGGGATCACCTCGACGGACCATGCGCGTCCACCCCTCTTGGCCTACATCCGTGAACCCGAGTCCTTCCACGAGGCCGCGCACTCTGCGACCAAAATAGTAGTCCACCATACCTTTCTTCCGTAGATTGTCATAGAGGACTTTCAGGATCGCTACGAACGGCGTTGCGGAAGGTTCTGTGACGTCTGCAGATAACATGGAACCCCAATCATCTTCCTCAGCCAGCAGCCAGCGGCCTGGTCGCACGGCATCCGCCATACGTTTCAGCGCCTTCTCCGGTTCGGACAAGTGGTGGAGAATCTTGCGACAGTGCACTAAGTCGTAATGATTTGTCTCCAGGTTATCCGCGAGGATGTCGTGTTGCCGAATCTCGAGGTTTGGAGCATTGATTCGCCGCAGGAACCGCATGTCGATGTCAGTCGCCACGACGTTCCCGGTGGATC
>JAOZHK010000062.1 GCA_026014905.1 Candidatus Bathyarchaeota archaeon | reverse complement strand
ATATTCTGTTCGGAAATGGATAGATCAATCTTATTCGCGACGATCAGCATCGGTTTCGCAAGTTGCCGCAGTGCATTAGCAAATACTCTGAGATCTTCTGCGGTCCACTCAATTGGACGATCTGGATCAAGTCCTGAGCTCCGGATCGCTTCAGAAATAACAATTTTGGGGATGGCGAGACCACTCAGTTTACTATACAACGCATCCACAAGATTGCCCCGTATTGTTGCAATAGATTGACTCAATCGTCGCCAATCTTTCTGGAGGATTTGGACAAGCCACATCGTAATCTCGTGTTCAAGAAAGTGAACATCCTCCAGAGGATCTTGAGTTCCAGGGTCACATTGTCGTCCTTCCGAATCTGTAGCTCCAGCCGCGTCAATCACATGAATTAAGGCATCTGCTTTTCGGATCTCATCGAGAAAAAAATTTCCTAATCCCCGACCTTGCCACGCATCAGGAACTAAACCGGCACAGTCAACAAGTTCAATTGGTATTAACCGAACCCCGTCAATACAGACCGATTGTCGCGGGTTATCACAGACTCCAAATTCGTGGCAAACGCAAGGACTACGAACATAAGCGATGCCTCTGTTGGGTGTGATGGTTGTAAATGGACGATTTTCAATAGGTACAGGAATGAGGGTGGCTGCACTGAAAAACGTGCTTTTCCCTACGTTTGGTTTACCAACCATTCCAATTAGCACAGGGATTAACTCCTATGATGGTTCTAGATTATAAGCTCGCGCGCTACACGTATACGGAAGCTGTCATTCGACGATTGTTGGAGGCGGTAATACCGCTTCATCAGTGATGATCGCAGCTGAGATCTCTTCGATGCCCTCAATACCACGGAGTTCTTCAACAAGTTGAGAGAGTCCACGAAGACTTTCCACTCGCGCTCGAAGCACTATGTCGAACAATGCAGCTTGGACTTCGATGAGTTCTTCAATCTCAGGATAAGTCTTGAATGCATCAATGATTATGTCTTTTGAAATATGGCCCTTTCCAGGAGTGTATTCTTCGAGGTTTATCTGTAATAGAACTCCAATTGGCCAGATAGTCTGTTCATAATTTATCAAGGCCTTATAACCGATGATCACGCCCTCGTGTTCGAGTTTTTTAATCCGTCGGTGCACCGTAGATATGGGAATATCCAAAATTTTCGATAGTTGACGACTCGTTAATCCAGCTCGGCGCCCTAGAACTTTAAGAATTGCTTTATCTTTCTGATCCATTTTGTATCTTATCCGTAGTATATGAGAAAAAGTTTCTAGTTTAATAGATTATCGCATCCTAATCTCATTGAACAGTGAGAAAATAAGCGAATTTTCCTCGAGAGGATAGATGGGTTTTTATAGGTTTAACCGGCTCAATAGCTAGCTATTACCGGATGTCTTACCGTAGCTAATCTTCTATCGACTCATGAATCGAGATGAGTACACGAAATGTTTCCTATCGGGGATGAAAATCGCTCGTCAATTCGACCTTATGTTAACTACATACTCTTGCTAGTGAATATCGGGATTTTCTTCTTCTTTTATTTGGGTGGCGATGATGTGCTCTGGTATGCAATAGTGGAGTACGGGACGATTCCATCATTTATTTTACGGGGAGAACGACTTTGGACACTCATCACCAGTATGTTCATGCATGCTGACCCGATCCATTTACTAGGTAATATGGCGTATCTCTGGGTCTTTGGTGATAATATTGAAGGGAGTATCGGACATGGCAAATACATCCTGTTTTATCTATTAGGTGGTCTCGCGGCGAGTTTTGCCCACATTGCGTCCACCCTCATTGCTCTTCCCATGTCTGGTGTTGCTGGTTTTGATCCCCTGGATATTCCTTCAGTCGGAGCATCTGGCGCTGTCTCAGCTATTTTGGGAGCTTATCTTTTGCTCTTTCCACGTGCGCGAATTCGAACTTTGATTATCCGCTTCTTCATAACGATCGTTCGCGTCCCAGCAATGTATTATCTTGGATTCTGGTTTCTTTATCAACTCCTGTTAGGTGTTGTCTCGATCACGGGGCTCAGCTTTGCATCGATAGCATTCTGGGCACATATTGGTGGTTTTGTTTTTGGCGTCGCTACAGTGAAGTTATTTAATGTCAAGCCTCAAGTCCAACCACGGGCTATGCCGCGTCAAATCCTTCGTATGCGTCGATGCCCTTATTGTGGGTATGAGAATGCTCCTACGGGTTTCTACTGTGCATCTTGTGGTAGCCGTATTCGTTAAATACCTTCATGGCATTGTTCACGTAATCCACATAAAAGATAATTAGTAGTGTCTGCTCATCGAGTGTTATGTTCCGAGACCGTGGATAGGATATGCATATGCTGAATCAGCGGCTTGTAGGTGTTCTTTTCGGGATCAGTGCGGGTGCAGTGTGGGCGATTGAAGCAATTCTGGGGAAATTCTTGTTTCAATCCTTTTCCTTTCTTCAAGTTGCAGCTAGTGAAGCTTTCTTTGCAACGCTTGTGTGCTTTCTGTATCTCGCGGGGCACCGTCAACGGCCAAAACTCGTACGATCAAATCTAACGAGGATTCTGATGATAGGATTTGTCGGAACAGTTCTGGCGCCGATCTTTTATTTTTCGGGGCTCTCTCAAACCCTTGCAATCAATGCGACACTCATTGCTCACTTACAACCTTTATTTGTAGGTTACTTTAGCTACTTCTTTCTCAAGGAACATCTTCACCGTTATGATTATTTAGCGGGAGGTCTTGTTTTTCTCGCTGTCATACTGATTACAGGGCGATCTATCGAGAATTTACTGGCTCTTCAACTGGGAACGATAGGTGACGTGCTAGTGTTTTTTGCTATGCTCAGTTGGGCGATTGTAGCGATTCCGGGAAAACTGTTAACGCATCACATGGACAGTATCATGATCGTGTTTCTACGATTCCTGATTGCGTCAAGTATCTTTTTTCCAATGCTAATCCTCGTGGATCAATTTGTTTTTCCCACCATCCTGCAGGCAATATTAGGAGCGTTGGTTGGGTTCGGGTATATCTTGTATTATAAGGGATTGAAACGAATTAAGGCCAGTCAACTTGCGCTCACCGAGTTATCTGCTCCATTTTTCGCCATGGTTCTTGGGTATTATTTTCTTGGAGAAGCTACGACTATGCTTCAAGGCATTGGAATGCTTGCACTCTTTGTAGGCTTGTATCTCCTCACCCGGAATCCGCGACTGAATTCTACAGTGAATTCACGCGCTGCTGGAGCTTTTAACATCCCATAAGAGGTGGACATGATGAAGCGTATCTTGTTTGTTTGCACTGGAAATGCGTGCCGAAGTCCCGCAGCTGAAGCGTTATTGAAACAAGCTGTGCCTGATTTAATCATCGATTCTGCGGGAACACATCCGCATTATGAGATCACAGAGATGACTCGGACATATCTACGTGAGCATCATGCTGATCATTTGGTAAAAGCGTTCCCTGAAAGTGTCGACTCTAAAAATCTTGAAGCGTTTGACCTGATTATTGCAATGGAGGCAAATCACCGGAATTTTCTTCTTCATCGCTGTCCACAATGCATCACAAAAATTGAGGTCTGGAATATTCCTGATCCTTATTATCTCGATTCAGAGCACGCTGCTCATGCTTACAACAAGCTTAAAAAGAAAGTCCTCCACTTGGCACGGGCAATCCATCACTAATTACTATTTACTAAAGAAATGAGATCAACAAATAGGACAAGCCGTATAGGGAAATGAATAGTGCACCGGATCGCTTATCATTTATTCCTCGCCATGCAAGAAGAAGAACCACAACTAGCGAAAGAAACACGGTGTAGAGGCCGGTGATCAGAATCTGTGAGCCTGCAACCGTGATGGGGAATAAAACGGGACCCAGTCCAACAGCAAGCGTCGCGTCAACGATACAGCTGCCGATGATATCGCCTAACGCTAATTCGTATTGACGTCGCCGAATCGCTGCGACCCCAACAGCAAGCTCAGGAAGGGATGTTCCAACCGCTACAAGGAAGAAACTTAAGATGAATTCGGATACACCAAAAAGAGTAGAAATCGTGATCACCGATTCAATGATAAGGTATGAGCCAATTCCAATCCCTACAAATCCAAGCACAATAAAGAGGAAAAGTCGGAACTTTTTGGTTGGTACTTCAATCGCTTCACTGGATTCAACTGCTACCTGATCTCCTCCAAACCTTCTTAAGACATAGATCGAGGCGCCCCATAATATAATGAGAATTACGCCATCGAGTCTCGAGACATTTCCATCAACTGCAAGTCCGATCGCGACAGCGAGAACAGCAATTTCCATCATACCAACAATAGCAAATTTTCGAGGTATCAGTCGACAAAATTGACAGAAGAAGGGGATTACACCAAGTACGAGAGAAATCTGGGTAGCCACAGAACCTAAAGCGTTACCGACAGCGATCTCACCATAACCAAGATATGCTGAGAGTACACTATTCACAAGTTCAGGAAGATCTGAACCAATGGCAGAGATAACAAACCCGATAGTAAAAGCTGATAAGCCAATGAGTGATCCGAGCTTAATAAGTTGATCGATCGTTCGCTCACTTGAAATGATGAGGATCACTAATCCCGCGATCAATCCAAGAATTGCTTGCCACGGTTCGAGCATTTCACGTATACGCCTTATTCAGTTTTTTCTCTGGACTGGATTCTCGCACGGGTCTGATAACGGTACCACACTATTGGGCATAAAATGTACTTTCCATATTTGAATTCTTCGACTTTATTACTGCAATTCTCATGTTTGGGTTGCCATTCGGGCAGCGAGGAGCATCGCGCTTCGTAACGCTGACGAGTCCGCAATCCCTTGTCCAGCAATATCAAAGGCGGTGCCATGTGCAGGTGTCACAATAGTGATTGGCAGACCCGCACTCACTGTGACTCCACGGTCAAAACCCAGAAGTTTTAGTGCGATTTGGCCTTGATCGTGGTACATCGAGACGATGGCATCCAGCTTTAACATATTTGCACGGAGAAAGATAGTATCCGCTGCGTACGGGCCAAGAGCATGAATTTCCTGCTGCTGTGCTGCTTGGATTGCTGGAATGATGACATCAATCTCTTCACGACCGAATAATCCCCCGTCACCGGCATGGGGGTTTAAGGCAGCGACGCCAATTCGTGGAGTATGGATATGGGCTCGTTGGAGGGTGGAGGAGGCTAATTGTATGGCTTGGGTCACGTTAGATATGGTAATGTGTTGACTGACTTCTGCTATGCTGATGTGTGATGTCACGCGCGAAGTCCACAGGTTATCCACCATATTCATTTCACCATACCCTTTGGTGACTTGTAGGATATGCGCGAAAAGGTGAATTTCTCCTTTAAATTGGTAACCACCACGATAGAGTGCTTCTTTGTTCAATGGGGCATAGACAACGGCGTCGAGGTGACATTGATCTGTGAGGTGAATAACTTCTGTCAGTGTTGCACCGACTGATTGACCAGCAGTTGGATCGACTTTACCAAGGCTCATATCGGTGGGGTCATAATTCTGCATATCGATGAATGCTAATACTTCGGTTTCATTGACCTCCGCTAACGAGGATACAATAGGGCAAGTGACAGGTGACTGGGCAATGTGTTGCCCCATCTGAAATACTCGGAGATCTCCAAAAGCTCGAACTCGACATCGACCTAGTATATCTGGTTGACTCAGTACTTTTGCACAAATTTCAGGACCGATACCTGCCGGATCTCCAATAAATAAGCCTATCGTTGGCGTTTGCATGATGCCCTTTCTTCTCCTTACCAATTCCTGAAGTGGCAGTGGGTAAAAAGCATGATCGACTTTTAAACCCTCTTTTTTATGGAGAGCCATATTTACGTGGGTGTGCGCTGTTTCGATAGATGAGTTTCACCTTCATAACGCCTTTATGGGTTGGCTAAGAGAGATAAACATAACTTTAGAAAACTTTAAAGGTGGGGATTAGCGTCATGAGGGTCGAACAGTTGAAATATAGAACACGCTCATGACGTCTTTAATCATAGATGAAACAAGTCCGTTTTTGAGATTTAGCCTATTTATTTGACTCGTTATGAACAATTTAGAACATTAAAGAGTGTAGAATTATGAAGATTACTTTTCATGGCGGAGCACGAGAAATCGGAGCATCCTGTACCGTGGTTGAAACCGATGATGTTCGCGTCGCCTTAGATTATGGCATCAAAGTCGATACTGGATTATCCTATACTATGCCTGAGGATTTAGATGCAGTTATGGTAACCCATGCGCATCTTGACCATTCAGGTAATCTCTTGACATTATCTGATAAGGAGATCGCAGTG